>NZ_JBHYHC010000037.1:35709-76398 GCF_042738955.1 Umezawaea sp. NPDC059074 | reverse complement strand
CCGACTCCAGCCCGACGCCGAGCACGACCGAACGCTTGCGGGAGATCGCGGCGCTGAGCTTGAGCACCGCGCCGGACTGCTTCCACTCCGCGGTGCCACCGGAACCCGGCGCCACCGTCGAACTCCAGGGGCCGAGCGTGGACTCGAAGTCCGCCTTGTCCACGGTCGTGCCGCCGACGACGAGTTCCGCGTCGTCCACGAACACGCCGCGACCGCCGCTGCCGAAGTCGCTGACGTAGGCCACGGCGAACTCGACCCGCTTGCCCGCGTACGCGGACAGGTCGACCGACACCTGCTTCCACCCGCCGCCGCTGCCGGTGACCCGGTTCCACGCGCCGCTGGTGCCGCTGGGGGCGCAGCTCGTGCCGGACACGGTCAGGTAGTGCGTCAGGAACGGGTGCTCGGTCAGCAGGCTCGCGCAGTCGTCCGGCGCGCTGGTCGTGGTCGTGCCGGACGTGTCCGGCAGCGTGGTCCACGCGTCCGTGCCCACCTCGTGCGCCTCGATGATCGCGCTGTCGAAGCCGGGCTCGGTGTCGTAGGAGAACGCGAACCTCACCTTGGGTGCCTGCGCGGCGGTGACGCCGGTCAGGTCGACGGTGCGGGTCAGGCGGCTGTAGCTGTTGTCGACGTGCCGGACGGCGGCGAACCCGCTGCCCGTGAACGGCTCGAACGGTCCGACCAGGCCGCCGTAGGTCGCGGCGGAGGCGCTGGCGAACTGCGGGAACTTCGCGACCGGCAGGGTGTCGGAGATCGAGGCGAACCCGGACGCCGCGGGAGGGTTGACGAACGACCCCGTGACGCCCGCGAGCGCGCCGGTGCCCGTGAGGCCGGTCGGCGGGCTCAGCCTGGTCGGCGAGTCGACGCCGAGCCAGTACTGGCCGAAGTCGTCGACGTTGACCCTGGTCGCGTTGAGCGGCTCGGTGACGCCAGCCGCGGCCCCGGCCTCGACCAGCTTGCCGCCCTCGTTGAGGTAGTCGCGGACCTCCAGGGTCGTCGCCGCGCCCGCGGTGTGGCCGCCGACGGCCCAGACGACCGCCTTGAAGTGGCCCAGCACGCCGAGCGCGTCCGGCGTGCCCTGCGTGGCCACGTTCCACACCGCGGCGTACGGGTGGCCCGCGGCGGCCAGGGCGTCGACGTAGGCGGCGGTGTTGCCGGTGCCGCTGCCCTCGTCGGCGACCACGAGCACGTCGCCGTCCGCGCGGTCGGCCACGGTGTAGGTCGTGTGGGCGCTGGTGACGGTCGAGCCCGCCGCGGTGCCGGTGTACCAGAGGTCAACGACGTCACCGGGCTTCGCGCCCTTCACCTGGCCGCGGTACTCGTCGTAGTAGAGGTTGTTCGCGCCGCCGTAGACGCTGCCGCCCGACCACGGGGTGATCGCGGCGGTGACCTCGACTCCTTGGCCGACGCGGTAGTGCAGGCGCTTGTCGCCGAGGCTCTTGCGCGCGGTCACGGACACGGTCTGCGCGCCGGTCTCCGCGTAGGAGGTGCCGAAGGCGTTGGGCGTGAACGGGGCGGCGGGCAGGCCGACCGAGGACACCGGGTTCTCCGGGTTCGGTGCGGACCGCGCCACCGACAGCGCGAACGGCAGGTTCTTCACGAACTCCGCCTGGATCAGCTTCTCGCTGTCGGGGAACTGGAACGTGCTGCCGCAGTCCTGCGGCTCCCACTCGTCGGTCGGGTCCGCCGCCGACACGGTCTGGCAGCTCGCCATCTCGTCGGCGATCATCAGGACCTTGTTGACGTTGTGCGCGTAGCCCGCCGAGTCGCCGTTGGACGTGGAGATGTCCGAGGTGACCTGGGGCCGCACGCCGGGGATCGCCGGGTGGGCCGGGTCGCCCGCGAGCGCCTTGTAGAGCACGTCGTCAGGGGTGGGGGTGGCGGTCTGCCAGCCGACGCCGTAGAGCAGCACCTGCGCGGCCGAGTGGTAGTTGACCGCGATCTTCGGCCTCACCCGCGCCTCGAACGCGCTGAGCGCCTTGGTCTCCGGCTCGGAGTCCGGGCCGGGGCCGCGGTAGAGGTCCGAGGCCTGGTCGGGCGAGGACCCCTCGTCGTCCCAGCCCCAGCGGTAGCCGAAGTTGCGGTTGAGGTCGACGCCGTCGCCCACGGCGATCTGGCCGTCGCCGTTGTTGTCGCGGAGGTTCTTGCGCCAGTTGCGGGCACCTGGGGCGCCGGAGAAGGTGTAGTCGTAGCCGTCCGGGTTGGCGACGGGGAGGAACCACAGCTCGGTGGTGTCGACGAGCGACGTGACGGTGGAGTCCTGGCCGTAGGCGTCGACGACGTGGTGCATGAGCCTGCGGGTCATCTCGGGCGTGATCCACTCACGGGCGTGCTGAGCGCCGAGGTAGAGGGTGCCGGGACGAGCGCCGTCCGGAGTGGACGCGGCGTTCTTGGTGACCTTGACGGCGAGGATGTCCTGGCCCTTGACGGTCTTGCCGAGGGACTCGACCTTGGCGAGGGTCGGGTGGTCGCGGGCGAAGTCCCGGAGTTCCTGAGCTAGGCCGGTGAGGCCGCTGTAGGGGCGGAAGACGTGGTCGCCGGCCGGGGCTGTGGTTTTGCGTTCGGTCAGGGTGATGCCGGCTGCTCGTGCTTGGGTGGCCTGTTTGGTGGTGAGTTGGACTTCGACGGTGCCCGTTGCTGCGTCTGCCAGTTCCTGGGTGTCGACGCCTGCTCTTGCCAGGGCTGGGAGTTGGGCGGGGGTTAGTGTGGCGTCCCACGTCTTGATGACGTCGGGGGTGGCGGTGGCTGTGGGGGTGACGCCGACTGTGACCAGGCAGATTGCTGCCACTGTCGCTAGTGCTCTTCTCATCAAAACCCTTTCCCACCCTTGCCGCTTGGGCGGCACTGGAAACGTTCAGGTCTTGATCACCATATGGAGGGGGATGGGTGGGGGTGGGGTCATTCCTTGGTGGGCGGCGAGAAAGAGCCGTCTCAATCCTGTTGGGCCGATTGGGCCTATTGCGGCCGCCGGGATGCTGTGGTCGTCAGGCGGCCGCCGGTGGCGTTGTGGTCACCGGGCGATTTCCGTAGTTGGTGTGGCCGATTTGACTTGGGGACCCCTCATTTTGACCTTGATCGGGCCAAAAGGCAGTGCCCCAAAGCCCTGCCCGATCTCCAATTTTAAGGCCAAAATCCCCAAGTAAAATCGGCCACGGTTGCGTGCGGCCCGAAGCGTTCCGTAGCAGGTCAACAATTCACCGCAGATCCCATAGAGGGCCACCAGGCGGCAGTCAGTCCCTCAGTGGGCCACCCATCAACCGTCAATTCCCCAGCCCCAGCCCCCACCCCAATACCCGAACCCCGAGCCCTCAATCCCACCCCACAGCCCGGCTTACGGCCAGCAGCCCCCCGGCCAACCCCCTCCCTAAATTCCAAGCCCACAGCCTGGCTTTCCAGCCCCAACCTTCAATCACCCTCTCACCCTCTCACCTCTCCCCTCTCGCCTTCTCCCCCTCTCCACTCTCGCCCTCCCGCTCACTCGCTCGCCCTCTCCCCGCTCGCCCACTCGCTCGCCTTCTCAATCGCTCACCCGCTCCCCCGCTCGCTCACTCCTTCTCCCCTCTCACCCGTTCCTTCCCTCACACTCCTTCGCTCTCCTGTTCTTCTCCCTGACTCCCTGCCCTTCTCCTTGTCTCCCTTTGTTCCCTTCCCCCCTTCCCCCTTCCCCTGCCTCTGCCTCTGCTCTCTCAATCTCTTCCTCCCCCGGACACGCATGTGGCCGACTGTCTACAATCGACAGTCGGCCACATGCAATCACGTTTGGTCAGGTGAGGCGGAACCAGCGGCAGCCGTACGGCTCCAGGGAGACCTTGGTGTTGCCGCTCTTCGGGATCCTGGTCTTTCCGTCCTGCAACAGGTCTTCCGCTGTCGTGAAGTCCGTCAGGGGCAGGATCACCTCGGTGGTGCTGTCGCCGAAGTTGTGGACCGCCACCACCGTGCCGTCCGAGTCGCAGCGGTGGGCCAGTACGGCCGGGTCGTCGGTTTTCAGGATTTGGAACTTGCCCCAGGCCAGTTCGGGGCAGTCGCGGTAGCGCTCGACCAGGAGTCTGATCCACGACAGCAGGGAGTTCGGGTCGCGGTGTTGGGCTTCCACGTTGACGTGTTTGGGGCCGAACTCGCCGGTGACCACCGGGCCTGGAAGGGACTTCGCGGGGGCTGTGGAGAAGCCGCCGTTTGTCGTGGCGTCCCACTGCATGGGGGTGCGGACGGCCAGTCTGCCTTCCGCCGCGAGGTTTTCGGCCATGCCGATCTCCTCGCCGTAGAACAGGACCGGGGTGCCCGGCAGGGCGAAGAGGAGGCTGTAGACCATGCGGATCCTCCGCTGGTCGCCCTCCAACATGGACGGCAGTCTTCTACGAAGACCCCGGTCGTAGAGCTGCATGTCGGGGTCCGGGCCGAAGGCCTCGAAGACCTCCTTGCGCTCGTACTCGGTGAGCTTGTCCAGCGTGAGTTCGTCGTGGTTGCGGACGAACGTGGCCCAGTGGGCGTCCCTCGGCGGCTGGGGGCGTTCGGTGAGGGACTTCGCCAGGGAGCCGGAGTCCTTGCGCGCCAAGGAGAGGTACATCTGCTGCATGCCGATGAAGTCGAAGCACATGGTCAACTCGTCGCCCACGCCCTCGGTGTTGCCGAAGAACTTCATCGTGTCCGCGTACGGGAGGTTCACCTCGCCGAGCAGCACGCCCTCGCCGTTGCGACGGTTGAGGAACGCCCTGAGGTCGCACAGGTAGTCGTGCGGGTCCGGCAGGTTGCCCTTGTCGGCCTGGCCGTCGGTTTCCAGGAGGAACGGGACCGCGTCGACGCGGAAGCCGGACAGGCCCAGCTCCATCCAGAAGCCCATGACCCGTGCGATCTCGTCGCGGACCTCCGGGTTCGCCACGTTGAGGTCGGGCTGGTGGCGGTAGAAGCGGTGCAGGTAGTACTGCTTCGTCTTGTCGTCGAACTCCCAGAGGCTGGTCTCCTGGTCCGGGAACACCACGCCCTGCGGGCCGTCGGCCGGCGGTTCGTCGGCCCACACGTACCAGTCGCGGTGGGTCGCGTCCTTGCTGGACCGGGCGTCCTGGAACCACGGGTGCTGGTCCGAGGTGTGGTTGACGACCAGGTCGGCGATGACGCGGATGCCGCGATCCCTCGCGGTGCGGATGAACTCCACGAAGTCGCCGTGGGTGCCCAGTCGCGGGTCCACGCCGTAGAAGTCGGTGATGTCGTAGCCGTCGTCGCGGTCCGGCGACGGGTAGAACGGCATGAGCCACAGGCACGTCACGCCGAGCTTGTGGAGGTGGTCGATGCGCTGGGTGAGGCCCTTGAAGTCGCCGTGGCCGTCGCCGTCGGAATCCGCGTACGTCTCGACGTCGAGGCAGTAGACGACGGCGTTCTTCCACCAGACGTCGGAAGTGTTGGTGAGCTTCACGAGCGGACCTCCGGGAGTACCTTCTCGGCGAAGGCGTCGATGAACGGGTGCAGGTCCTGGCCCACGTGGTGCAGGTACAGCTCGTCGAAGCCGAGGTCGGCGTACTCGCGCAGCCACGCCGCGTGCCTGCCGAGGTCGGACGAGATGTTGACGACCTCGCCGACCTTCTCGGGGGTGACGTCGGCCGACGCGGTGTCGAACGCCTCGGCGGTGTCGAGGTCCCAGCAGACCGGCGGCGGGAAGACGTTGCTGCGCCACTGCTCGTGGGCGACGCGCACGGCCGTGTCCTCGTCGGCGTCCCAGCTCAGGTGGACCTGGAGGTGCAGCTTGCCGCGGCCTCCCGCGTCGCGGTAGGCGTCGACCATCTGCCGCAGGTGGTCCTTCGGGGCGTTGACGGTGATGAGGCCGTCGGCCCACTCGGCGCACCAGCGGGCCGTCTCGACGCTGACGGCGGCGCCGATCAGCGGTGGCGGTTCCTCGGGGCGGGTCCAGACCTTGGCGCGGTCGACGGTGACGAGGCCGTCGTGGCTGACCTCCTCCCCCGCCAGCAGGGCGCGGATGATGTCGACGCACTCGCGCAGCCGGGCGGTGCGGAGTCCCTTGCGGGGCCACACTTCCCCGGTGATGTGCTCGTTGCTGGCCTCGCCGGTGCCGAGCGCGGCCCAGAAGCGGCCGGGGTACATCTCGGCGAGGGTGCCGATGGACTGGGCGATGATCGCCGGGTGGTAGCGCTGGCCGGGGGCGTTGACCACGCCGAACGGCAGGCTGGTCGCCTCCAGCGCCGAGCCGAGCCACGACCAGGCGAAGGTGGACTGGCCCTGGCGTTCGCTCCACGGCGAGAAGTGGTCGGAGCACATCGCGGCGTCGAAACCGGCCTCGTCGGCGTGCCGCACCGCTGACAGGGACTCGGACGGGTGGACCTGTTCGTGGGAGGCGTGCACTCCGTACAACGTCATGGGACTGCGGGTACCCCGGACGTGTCCTTTTTAGGCCTGAACGCGCTGATGGCGCGCGCCGGGGGTTCGGCGCGCGCCATCAAGCCGTCATCACGCCGCGACGTAGTTGCCGGTCAGGATGATCAGGACCTGCACCTGGATGCCGGTGCCGTAGTAGTCCGTGCTGTCCAGCGTGGTGTTCGAGATCCGCGTGAACAGCTTGTCCAGCCACGCCTGGCTGCCGGGGTCGCTCATCGCGGCCACGGCGAACGGGGCGGTGAAGCAGGGGTGCTCGCCGGACTCGGTCGCCGCGCCCGCGAGGGAGTAGCCGCTGCCGATCTTGGCCGGGTCGCTGCCCGTCTTCGACTTGATCCAGGTGGTCATCTTCGCCACCTGGGCCTTGGCGGCGCTGTCGGACACGGTGATCGCGTCCACGCCGAGCCGCCACGGGTCGCGGCAGGCGTTCCAGCTGTACTTGCCGTCGTACGAGCTCTCCAGGAAGTTCGCCGGGGCGGGCTTCGGAGTGCTGTTGGTGTTCACCACGAAGTCGGGCAGCAGGCCGGTGCTCGGCGCGTACTGCGACTGGAGCTGGGAGACCGCGGTCTCCTGGCGGGTGCGCACCTGGTCCCAGAACGAGTCGCCGGTGGCGGCCTTGAACGCGCGGAGGTGTCCGGGCATCCAGTCCGACGAGCGCGAGCTGTTCTTGTACTGCGCGTCGTTGCCCCAGTCGCCCAGCAGCGGGAACTTGGTGCTGTTGTTGACTTCCGCGCGCTTGATGCCGTTGATGATCCGGACGGCCTCGGCCTTGTAGTTGTACGTGCCGGTGCTGCTGCCCCACTGCTTGTCGGCGATCAGCAGGCCGTAGGCGATCTCCAGGTCGCCGTCGGTCGCCGAGTCGCTGCCGTTGACGCTCTTGCAGTTGGAGTCCTGCTCGGCGGCGTGGAGGTCCTTGTCGTTGACCGACGGGTGGGCCTTCACGAACTTGAGGATGCCGTCGAAGATCTTGCGCGCGTCCGGGTCCTTGGTGGCCATCAGCGCGGCGATCGTCATGCCGTACCCCTCGCCCTCGGCGACGAAGGAGTGGTCGGCGTCCTTGGAGAGCACGGCGTAGGTCCCGCTGCCGCACTTGGTGGTGAGGAAGTTCGTCTTCCAGAAGGCGTAGTACTTGGAGAGCGCCGCGTCCTGGACGGACTGGGAGGCCGAGGGCCGGATGGTGCCCGGCACGTAGGCCGTCGCTCCCACCGCGGCGGTCGCCCCGCCCGTCGTGCCGATCACGCTTCCGACCAGTGCGACCGACACCGCGATCGCACGTACTGCTCTGTTCATTCGTTCCTCCGCAAGGGGAAGCGGTGGCGGCGGAACGGAGCGTGGCAGACCCGTGGACGGGCGGTCAATAAGTTAGGAAACTTTCCTTCCGATTAAGTGGTCTAGTTCTGTTGTCATCCGACAAAACGGACAAATACTCGGTATCGCTAGGCCAACTCGGGTCGACTACCGGGCCGCGGCTCGGGGTCCACCTGGACGTCCACGACCGCTCCGTCGACCACTGCCCCGTCCACCACCGCGCCGTCCACGACGACCCGGCCCGCGGTCTGCGGCCTGCCGTACTGGTGGTTGAGCACGGCGGTGGCGGCGCGCTCCTCGGAGCGGCGCGCGATGCGGCGGCTGATGAGCCTGCGGGTCGGCGGGAACAGCAGGAACAGCGCGGCCACGTCGCTGACGAAGCCGGGCAGGATGATGAGCGCGCCCGCGGCGGCGATCAGCACGCCGTCCGCCACCTCCTGGTGCGGCGCGCGCCGGGTGCGCAGCGCCTCGGAGAACGACGCCATCGTGCGGGAGCCCTCTCTGCGCAGCAGGGCCGTGCCGATGACCCCGCCCAGGATGAGCAGCCCGATCGTGGCGAGCACCCCCACGGACTTGCCCACGGCGATGAGGGTCCCGATCTCGACGGCCATGCCGACCAACAGCAACAGGAAGACGCGCATACCCCCTCAACGCGCAAGTCGGTCAAAACGCTCCCGCGGCCCGACCCGGCTTCCACCGGACGGGGTGATGCTCGCCGTTGACCGCCGTTACACCGTCAACACACCCTCGTGCCGCAATATTTACGTCGAACTAGCGGTGTGACAGGATATCTTCACGCGAACCAACCGGTAGGGAGCACGTATGACTGCGCTTCACGAGGTCGTGCCCGCGTCTGAGGGCGTCGACCACCAGCCGTACACCTACGTGCGCAAGGAACTGGTGGAGCCCGACTGGCGGCGCTTCCCCGGCTGGAGCCACGTCACCGACGCCCAGTGGCGCGACGCCCAGTGGCAGCGGGTCAACTGCGTGAAGAACGCGAAGCAGCTGCGCAAGATCATGGGCGACCTGCTGAGCGAGCACTTCTACGACGAGCTGGCGGCCGACCAGGCCGAGCTGGCCACGATGTCGATGCTGCTGCCGCCGCAGATGCTCAACACGATGGCGCCGAACGCGGCGCCGGAGGACTTCACCGACGCGTTCCTCGCCGACCCGGTCCGCCGCTACATGATGCCGGTGCGGTCCGACCGCGACCCCGAGTGGCCGAGCCACCCGCACTCCGAGCGCGACTCGCTGCACGAGGCCGAGATGTGGGTGGTCGAGGGCCTGACCCACCGCTACCCCACCAAGGTGCTGGCCGAGCTGGTGTCGACGTGCCCCCAGTACTGCGGGCACTGCACCCGCATGGACCTGGTCGGCAACAGCACGCCAACGGTCCAGAAGCACAAGCTGCTGCTCAAGCCGGTGGACCGGCAGGACGAGATGATCGACTACCTCAAGCGCACGCCCGGCGTCCGCGACGTGGTCGTCTCCGGCGGCGACGTCGCCAACGTGCCGTGGCCGCAGCTCGAGTCGTTCCTCATGCGCCTGCTCGACATCGACACGGTGCGCGACGTCCGCCTCGCGACCAAGGCGCTGGCGGGTCTCCCCCAGCACTGGCTCCAGCCCAGGGTGGTCGAGGGCCTGGAGCGCGTGGCGCGCACGGCGTCGCGCCGGGGCGTCAACCTCGCGATCCACACGCACGTGAACCACGCCCAGTCGGTGACGCCGCTGGTCGCCGAGGCCGCGCGCACCGCGCTGGAGGTCGGCGTCCGCGACGTCCGCAACCAGGGCGTGCTGATGAAGGGCGTCAACGCCACCCCGAACGACCTGCTCGACCTGTGCTTCGCGCTCCAGGGCGAGGCGAACATCCTGCCGTACTACTTCTACATGTGCGACATGATCCCGAACGCCGAGCACTGGCGGGTCGCGGTCTGGGAGGCGCAGGCGCTCCAGCACGCGATCATGGGCTACCTGCCGGGTTACGCGACGCCGCGGATCGTGTGCGACGTGCCGTACGTGGGCAAGCGCTGGGTGCACCAGCTCGCGGAGTACGACCGCGAACTCGGGATCTCGTACTGGACGAAGAACTACCGGACCGGCATCGAACTGGCCGACCCGGAGGCGTTGGACCGCCGCTACCCGTACTACGACCCGATCTCGACGCTGGGCGAGACCGGTCAGGCGTGGTGGTCCTCGAAGGCCTGACCGCGGTCAGTCGGACGGCCCGGCCACGTCCCGCGGGGCGGTGGCCGGGCCGCGGTAGCCCGCCAAGCGCAGCAACGCCCGCAGCCTGCGCTCGACCTCGGCCGCGGTGAGGTCGGTCGGGGCCAGCAGCACCATCCCGACCGAGCCCGCGAGGACGTCCTGGACGGCGTCGGGGTCGGTGCCCGGCGGGAACAGGCCGTCGGCGACGGCCTGGCGGAGCACGGCGGCCACGGCCTCCTGCCGGGGCCGCAGGTAGCGGGCGGTGTAGGCGTCGACCAGCGCCGGGTGGTCGACCGACGCGCCGATCACCCGCGCCATCAACGCGCGGAACCGGGGACTGCTCAGGAGTTCGGCGGTGGACGTGACCAGGCCCTCGACCGTCGGCGGCACGCCCGCGTGCCGGGCGGCGTCCGGGTCGCGCGCGTGTTCCAGCGCGGCCGTCAGCAGGTCCTCCTTGGCCTGCCAGCGGCGGTAGACGGTCAGTTTCGCGACTCCCGCGCGCCGGGCGATGGCCTCGATGCTCGCGCCCGCGGCGCCGCGTTCGACGAAGAGGTCGAGCGCCGCGTCCAGGATCGCGTTGTCGTTGCCGGGGTCGCGGGGACGGCCACCGCGCTCCGCTCGGGCCACAGCACCTGGGTCAGCCATGCCGACAGCTTCTCCGGTGCCGCCCGGCCACGCCAAGCCAGGTGCCCGTCCGGGCGGATCAGGAACACCTCGCGGCGGGTCGGTCGGACCGGCGTCAGCGCCGTGACCTGGCCGAGGTGGACGGCGGCCGCGGCGGCGTGGGCGGCGGGGTCGCGGGCCAGCACCACCCACGACCCGGCGGTCGCCGCGTGCAGCGTGACCTCGACGCCGTCGTACCGTCGGCAGGCCACGTCCGGGACGCGGTCCCCAGGGCGTGGACCGGTGGTCCACCACGGGGTCCCGGGGGCGAGCGGACCACCGCGGTAGTCGATGCCGAGCTGCGACGCGGCCAGCCACAGGCGGCGCTGCACGAAGCCCAGGCGCAGGGCGGGCACGACCAGCCGGTCGCGGACGACCCGCTTCCAGCGGGTGTCGGGCAGCATCACGTCCACGGCCGTGCTGGTCGCCGCCAGCACCTTCGCGGCCAGCGGGCGGCGTTCGGCCTCGTAGGTGTCCAGCAGCCGTTGGTCGGCCCGTCCGGCTGAGACCAGGACCAGCTTCCAGCCCAGGTTCTCCGCGTCGCCGAGCCCGGTGTTCTGGCCCTGGCCGCCGGACGGGCTCTGGATGTGGGCCGCGTCGCCCGCGAGCAGGACCCGGCCGCGCCGGTAGGTCTCGGCGAGCCTGCGGTGCACGCGGAACTCCGTGGCCCACCGGACCTCCGACACCGTGTCGGCCGCGAGGCCGCTGCGGCGGGAGAACTCGCCGAGCACCCGGTCGACGACCTCCTCCTCGGACAGCGCCTCGGGCAGGTCGGGCGGGGCCTCGCTGAAGACCCGCCACACGTCGTCGGGCAGGGACGTCACCGACAGCACGTGGCCGACGTCCATCCACGTCGTGCTGCCGTCGCGGTCGTAGGGCCACCGGGCCCGCACGTCGACCATGAGCATCCGCTCGAACAGCTGCCTGCCGGGGAAGCCGATCCCGGCGGTCTTGCGGACCGCGCTGTGCGCGCCGTCGCAGCCGACCAGCCAGCCCGCCTCCACGGTCCGCTCGCCGCCGTCGGACCGGAGCCGCGCGACCACGCGGTCGTCCGCCGTGCGCGCGTCGACCAGGCGGGTGCCCCAGTGGATCACGCCGCCGAGCGCGGCGAACCGGGCCCGCAGCGCGCCCTCCACCTCTGCCTGCGAGACGAGCAGGGCCGGTTTCGCCAGTACGGTCTGCCCCGCTCGCAGCCGCAGGACGGTGCGACCGCCCTCGACGTAGTCGAGCGTCAGCAGGGAGCGGGAGCGGGCGAGCAGGTCGCCGAGCGCGCCGAGGCGTTCCAGCACCTCCACGCCGCGCGGTTGCAGGCCGAGTGCGCGGGAGGTGGTGGCGGGTCCGTCGGCGGCGTCGACGACGTGGACGGGGATGTCGTTCAGGGCGAGGTGGACGGCGAGGGCCAGGCCGGTGGGACCCGCCCCGGCGATGAGCACGGTGTCGGTCATTTAGCAAACGGTACGGTACCGATTACTAACCTGTCCGACGTTTCGGCGAGCGGACCGGGCGAAGTGGAAGGGGCGGTCGTCGGAGGAAGCCGACGGCCGCCGCCATCCAGTATCCCGTATCCAGGGGCTGTCCGGTGCCGCCGGCTTTTCGGGGTGAACGGCGAAACCGAAACGCCCACGCAGAGGCACGAGTCCAGGAACACGCGGTGGCTCGGCGGAGGGGTTCGAGTAACGGCGTGGGCCCGTCCGCGATCCCCTGGGCAGGGCGTCTGGGGGGAGACATCGTGACGATCACCAGTACCCGTCGGATCGGGGCGTGGTTGGCACCGCCGGTGGTGCTGGTCGCCGTCCTGCTCGGGGTGGCGGCGCTGGTCGCGCTGGTCGCCCCGAGCAGGGTCACCGACGGCGTCTACCAGGTGCACGTGGACGGGATCCTGATCACCACCGAGTCCCTGTCGTGCCACCGGGCCGGGGAGTCGGCGACCTGCGTGGTCCCGGTCGGCGGGCGGGACCTGGAGATGACCGTCGTGTGGCCGGACCCCGGCAGCTGCACGGCCTCGCACGGCGGCCGGGAGGTACCGTGCATGGCAGTACTCGGCGACTACGGGCACGCCTCGCCGACCGTGCTGATCGACGACGGGCTGGGGTTGTCCGAGGCGGACCGGGCCGGGTGGCAGGACGCGGTGCCGTGGTGGCGGACGAGCGACGGGCCGCTGATCGCGGGCGCGGTGCTGGTCGGCTTGCTCGTGGCCGCTTCGGCCGTGGCGACCCGGCTGCTGGGCGGGGGCGCCGGGCTCGGCCGGTGGCGGGTCGCGGCGGTCGGGACCGGACTGCTCGGGCTGGCGCAGCTCGGGGCGATCGGGGTCGTGACCGCGGCCGTCAGCCCGTGGACGCTCGTGCTCGCCCCGCCGTCGCTGGTCGCCGCCACCGCCGTGGGGGTGTGGCAGTGGTCGGCGGCCGGGCCGAACGGCGGCCGCTGGGGACGGGTGGTCCTCGCGGCCTCCGCCACCGCCGTCTACGCGGCGGTGGCGGTGTTCGTCCTCCTCCTGCAAAGCGGGTTCATCGACTAGGCGTCACACGAGGGCGGCGTCCAGCGTGATCGTGGTGCCCGCGAGCGCCTTGGTCACCGGGCAGGTGCGCTCGGCGGTCGCCGCCAGTTCGGCGAACCGCTCCGCGTCCAGGCCCTCCACGTCGGCGCGCAGCGTGATGGCGATGCCGGTGATGGCGAACCCGCCCTGCGGGTCCGGGCCGAGGGTGGCCTCGGCGGTGACCTCGATGGAGCGGGCGACCAGCTTCTCGGCGGCGAGCGTGCCGGAGAGGTTCATCGCCAGGCACGACGAGTGGGCCGCGGCGATCAGCTCCTCGGGGCTCGTCTGGCCGTCCGGGTTGCCCGAGCGGGTCGGGAACGAGACGTCGAACCGGCCCGCGTGGGACGACGCGAACTCGACCTGCCCCTTGCCGCGCATCAGGTCGCCTTCCCAGCGGGTGGTGGCGATGCGACTGGTCATGATGTCCTCCTGGCGTGACGAGCGGTGTTTGTGCTGCTCAGTCAACCGTTCGGAGCGCGGGAAGCCGATCGTGCGAACACGGGAACCCGTAGGTGGCGGCGGCCCGATGGGTGCACCTTCTCCTCATGCGAACGAGGGAGGGCGGTCCGACCACGGGCGGGCCCGTTCGAGCTGGGCGGCCAGGCCCAGGACGGTCTCCTCGGCGTGCGGCCGCCCGATGAGCTGCACGCCGATCGGCAGGCCGTCCGGACCGAGCCCGGCCGGGACAGAGGCCGCCGGGTTGCCGACGACGTTCCACAGGGTCAGGTACGAGGTGTACTTCTGCGCTCCCAGCAGGGTAGCGAGCCAGCTCGCGTCGAACAGCTCCCCGACGCGCAGCGCCCGACGCGGCGTCACCGGGCTGAGCAGCACGTCGACCTGGTCGAACACCCGGTTGACGGCCACCTCCATCCGCTCGCCGCGGCGGCGGGCGGCGGCCCGCACCGAGCGGGGGATCCTCCTGCCCACGGCGGCGAGCGTGCGGGTCCTCCGAGACAGGGCCTCCGGCCGGTCGATCGCCGCGACCGTGTCGGCGAGGCTGCCCAGGTGCAGAGGCGCGTAGCTGAGCATCCCGGTCGGGTCGGCCTGCGGAGGTTCGACGGGGACGACCACGTGCCCGAGTTCGGTGAGCAGGCGGGCCGTGGCCAGCACGGCGTCCCGGACCGCGGGGTCGAGCGTGCCGCCGACCGGCCACGGCCGCAGCGACAGGCCGATCCGCAGGGTCGCGGGCCGGTCGACGGAGGCGGCGAACGGGCCTGACGGCGAGCGGGCGGCGTGCCGGTCGCCGTCGGCGGGGCCGTGCAGGACGTCGAGCAGCGCGGCGGCGTCGGCGACGGTCCGGGTGATGGGGCCCGTGACGGCCAGGCCCGCCCAGAACTCGGCGTGCGGCGCGAGGGACACCCGTCCGCGCTGGGGCTTCAGCCCGAACAGGCCCGTGGCGGCGCTGGGCATCCGGATCGAGCCGCCGCTGTCGCTGCCCAGTGCCGCGGCCGCGAACCCCGCGGCGACGGCCGCCGCCGATCCCCCGCTGGACCCGCCCGGCGAGTGCTCCCGCGACCAGGGGTTGCGGGTGGGGCCGGCGGACTCGGTCTGGGTGAACGGCCACAGGCACAGCTCGGACGCCCTGGTCCGACCGATGATCACTGCACCGGCCCGGCGCAGGCGGGCCACGGTCTCCGCGTCCCGCTGGGCGATCCTGGTGACGGCGTCCGTGCCGAAGGTGGTGGGCAGCCCCGCGAGGTCGGTCTCCTCCTTGACCGCGATCGGCACGCCCAGCAGCGGCGCGTCCTCCCCCGCGGCCCGCCGCTCGTCGGCGTCGGCCGCCTCGCGCAGCGCCGCGTCGGCGAACACCAGCCGGAACGCGTTCAGGTCGCCGTCGAGCCGCTCGATCCGGTCCAGGTGCGCGGTGACCAGCTCCACCGACGTCACCCGGCCCGACCTCAGCAGGTCCAGTTGACCGAGCACACCGGCGAAGCACAGGTCGGAGTCCGTCATGCCCCCCTCTCTACCCTGGACCGACCACTCGAAAGGCCCGGTGCGCGAAGGTGGCTCACACACGCCAGTCCAGCTGCTTCTTGGCGAACCTGGCGCGCAGCGCGGGCCGGGTGACGAACCAGAGCAGCGCGGCCAGCACGGCCCCCTGCACGACCTGCTCCACGTGCATCCACAGCGGGTAGCCCGGCGACAGCAGCAGCGAGACGAGCCCGAGCAGGCCGGCGATCGACACCCAGAGCACGCGGCGGTAGGCGGCGCGGTGACCCTGGCGCAGGCGGTAGCCGATGCGCAGGTACACGGCGGAGACCAGGACCACGCCCGCCACCCGCAGCCACACCTGCTGGTGCAACGCCGACCGGAAGGCCTCGACGTTCGTGCCGGGCGGGAGTTGGGCGTGCGCCAGCTGGTAGTCCACCAGGCTGTCGCGGAAGACGAACACCAGGACCGTCAGGACGATGCTCATGCCGAGGTTCGCGAACAGCAGGTAGAAGACGGGACGCAGCTCGGGCGGGTCCTCGGCGTTGGGGAGGGCCTTCCGGATGTTCCGGACGTCCATGGGGGCCTTCTTCCTCGTCGGCGGTGGGACACGAAGATCCTCTCGGGTTCGGCCGGTGCGGCGCATCGGCCCGCGAGCGCTCCCTTCCCCCTACCGACGGGGGTGCTCGCGGCGGTTCGGCGTACGACCTTCGGACCGGACGGGTAGCCGGTCGGCCACCTGCGTCCGGCAGGAAGCCGATCTAGACTCGGTGGCGTGGACAGCACGGGTTTTGGCTGGTGGAGGACGCGGCGGGGGGCCGTGTTCGACATCGTCCTCACGCTGGTCGTGACCGCGCTGCCGGTCCTGCTGTGGCTGGTGGCCGCCTGGTTGACCCCGCTGCTGCCGCTCGTCGGAGAGCGGGCCGCGCTCCCCCCGCAGACCGTCACGACGGCCACGGTCCTGGCGCACCTGGTCACGTCGCTGGGGAACCTCGCGCTCATCGGCCGTCGTCGGTACCCCGAGGTCGTGGCGGTCGTCGTGATCGTCGCCGAGGCGTTCGGCCACGCGTCGATGCTGGGGCTGATGATCGCGCTGTACACGGTCGCCGCGCTGGCCGCGTCTCGCGCGGTGGTGATCGGGTTGGGCGTGCTCGCGATCGTCGGCGCGCTCAAGCCGTGGAACTGGCAGGGCGCGCCGAACGCGGCCGCGCTGTACCTGGTCGTCGCGTTCACGGCGGTGTCGATGCTGGTGGCCGTGGTGCTGCCGGTCGTGCTCGGGCTGTACACCTCGGCGCGGCGGGGGCTGATGGCGAGCCTGCGCGAGCGGGCCGCGCGGTTGGAGCGCGAGCAGGAGCTGGTGGCCCGGCAGGTGCGGACCGAGGAGCGGACGCGGATCGCCAGGGAGATGCACGACGTCGTGGCGCACCGGGTGAGCCTGATGGTCGTGCACGCCGGGGCGTTGGAGATGAAACCCGGCCAGGGGTCGTCGTCGGTCGCGTCGGCTGCTGGCAAGATCGGGGAGATCGGGCGGCAGGCGTTGGGCGAGTTGCGGGCGGCCGTTGGGGTGCTCAAGGTCGACGACGACGCCGCTCCCCTGGCCCCGCAGCCGACGTTGGACGACCTCAAGGAACTGGTCGAGCAGTCGCGGGGAGCCGGGGTGCCGGTGGAGTTCCGGGTGGAAGGGCGACGGCGGTTGGCCAACGCGGCCGAGCGGACCGCCTACCGGGTGGTCCAGGAAGGACTGACCAACGTGCACAAGCACGCTTTCGGGGCACCTACGGAGATCCTGTTGCGGTTCCTGCCCGACCTGCTGGAGGTGAGCGTGCGGAACTCCGCGCCTCGGAAGGCCGTGGGGGTGGACCTGCCCAGCGGGGGGCACGGGTTGGCGGGGCTGCGGGAGCGGTTGTCGTTGGTGGGTGGGGAGTTCGAGTCCGGGCCAGTCGGGGTGGGCGGGTTCCGCATCATGGCTCGGATTCCCGTCGGATGATCCGGGTGCTGATCGCCGATGACGAGGAGTTGATGCGCGCCGGGTTGCGCACGATGCTCGAGGCCGACGACGAGATCACGGTGGTGGCCGAGGCCCGGAACGGGGACGAGGCTGTCGCCGGGGTTCTTCGGTGTCGGCCTGACGTGGTGCTGATGGACATCCGGATGCCGCAGTCGGACGGGTTGACGGCCACCCGAGCCATCGGGGGCATGGCTGATCCGCCGAAGGTCGTGGTGTTGACGACCTTCGACCTGGACGAGTACGTGCACGCCGCGTTGCGGGCCGGGGCGGTGGGCTTCCTGCTCAAGGACACGCCGCCTCGGGATTTGATCAAGGCCGTGCACGTGGTGGCCGATGGGCAGGCGATGTTGTCGCCCTCGGTCACCCGGAACCTGATCTCGGCTTTCGTGGAGCGTGATTCCCCCATCGGGGAGGACGCCCGGAGTCGGTTGAAGGCGTTGACGGATCGGGAGCGGGAAGTGCTGGCGCTGGTGGGGCGGGGGTTGTCCAACGGGGAGATCGGCGAGCGACTGCACAACAGCCAGGCCACCGTGAAGGCCCACATGAGCCGGCTGTTGAGCAAGCTGGACCTGTCCAACCGGGTGCAGGCCGCGATCTTCGCGCACGACGCGAATCTGGTGGAGTGATCACGCGCTACAGGACGAAACCCTCCGGGAACGGGTCGGTCGGGTCCAGGAGGTACTGGGCCGTGCCGGTGATCCAGGCTCGACCGGTGACCGTCGGGATGACCGTGTCGTGGTCGGCTGTTCTGACCAGGCGGCCGGTGAACCTGGTGCCCAGCAGGGATTCGTTGACGTGGTCCTCGCCCAACCGGAGTTCGCCGCGCGCGTGCAGTTGAGCCAGGCGGGCTGAGGTGCCTGTGCCGCACGGGGAACGGTCGAACCAGCCGGGGTGGATCGCCATGGCGTTGCGGGAGTCGCTGCCGTCGCGGCCCGGCGCGGTGAACTGGACGTGTTTGCAGCCGCTGATGGACGGGTCACGGGGGTGGACCGGGCGGGCGGTCGTGTCGATGGCGGCCATGATGTCCAGGCCCGCCTTGAGGATGCGGTCCTTCTCCGAGCGGTCGAAGGGGATGTCCAGGTCCGCCAGCGGGAGGATCGCGTAGAAGTTGCCGCCGAACGCCATGTCGTAGCGGACCGTGCCCAGGCCGGGGACCGTGACGGTGGCGTCCAGCTCGGTGGCGAACGACGGGACGTTCTCGATGGTCACGGAGTCGGCGTGGCCGTCGTGGACCTGGACCCGTGCTTCCACCAAGCCCGCGGGGGTGTCCAGGCGGACGATGGTCTCCGGTTCGGTGACGGTGACCATTCCCGTCTCCACCAGGACTGTCGCCACGCCGATCGTGCCGTGGCCGCACATGGGGAGGCAGCCGGACACCTCGATGTAGAGCACGCCCCAGTCCGCGTCCGGGCGGGTCGGCGGTTGGAGGATCGCGCCGCTCATCGCGGAGTGGCCGCGTGGTTCGTTGACCAGGAAGCGGCGCAGGTGGTCGAGGTGCTCGATGAAGTGCATGCGGCGTTCGGCCATGGTGGAGCCGGGGATGACGCCGATGCCGCCGGTGATCACCCTGGTGGGCATGCCCTCGGTGTGGGAGTCGACCGCGGTGAGGCAGCGGGTCGAGCGCATGTCACTCCCCCCTCAGGTGGTCGAAGGCGCGGCGGAGGTCGGCGTCCAAGACCGTGATCTGCTCGGCGGACAGCGGACCGCGTGGGGGCCTGCACGGGCCGCCGAAGCGACCCGCGGCGTCCATGCCGCGTTTGATGGCCTGCACGAACTCGACGCGCGAGTCCCAGCGGAACGCCGCCACCAGTGGCTCGTAGAGGGCCCGTGCCTCCTCGACCTTGCCGGTCGTGGCCAGCTCGAACAGGCGGGCGGATTCGGCCGGGAAGACGTTGGGGAACCCGGCGAACCAGCCGGTGGCACCCATCAGCAGCGACTCGAGGACCACGTCGTCCGCGCCGGAGACCACGGTCAGGCCCGGTGCGCGTTCGCGGATCTCCAGGACTCGGCGGACGTCGCCGGAGAACTCCTTCACCGCCACGACGTTGTCGATGGCGGCGATCTCCTCCAGCAGTGCCGGGGTGAGGTCGACCTTGGTGTCGAACGGGTTGTTGTAGACCATCACCGGCAGGCCCACGGCCGCGACCTCGGTGAAGTGGGCGACGACCTCACGCGGGTTGGCGCGGTACATCGTCGGCGGCAGGCACAGGACGCCGTCCGCACCGTCCTCGGCCGCCAGTTCGGCCCAGTGGCGGGCCTGGTGTGAGCCGGGGCCGTGGACGCCGACCACCACCACGGCGTCGTGGCCCACTGCCGCGACGGCCGTGCGAACGACGTCACGGCGCTCGGTGTCGGTGAGGGACGAGTACTCGCCCAGGGAGCCGTTCGGGCCCACGCCGCGACAGCCGTTGTCCACGACCCACCGGCAGTGCTCGGCGTAGCGGTCCAGGTCCGGCCGGAGGCCCGCCGGGGCGCTCGGGTCCTCGGCGTAGGGCAGCGCGGTCGCCACGATCACGCCGTCGAGTCGTTCGGTCACGGGTCCTCCTCGGGCAGCAGGGGTGTGTCGGCCAGTTCGCCCAGGCGCACCGGCGTGGCGAACGGTCTGCGGTGGAACGCTTCGGCGTCGGGCAGCGGGTGGCCCAGCCGGGTGGTGGCCAGGGCCGTGACCTCACGGCCGCACACGCGGCCCTGGCACAGGCCCAGGCCCGCGCGGCTGGTCAGCTTCAGGGTGCGACCGTCGGCCGCACCTCGGGCGAGTGCGGCGTCGAGATCGCGCACGGTCACCTCCTCGCACCGGCACAGCGTGGTGTCCGGGGTGAGCCAGGTGTGGCGGCCGGATGGCAGTGGGTGGGCGGAGGCCAGGGCAGCCGCGAAGGCCCTGCCTCGGCGTACAGCGCGGAGGGCGTCCAGGGGTGGTTGGGGGGCGCGAGCGGCGGCTGATCCCGCGACCGTGCCCTCGGCGGCGGCCAGGGCCGCGCCGCCGATGCCGGTGATCTCGCCCGCCGCGTAGACGCCGGGGATCGAGGTCGCGCCGGTGGTGTCGACGCGCACGAAGCCGTTGACGATGTCGCAGCCGATGCTGACGGCGAGGTCCAGGCGCGGGGTGAAGCCGTGGCCCACGCAGACCGCGTCCACGGCGATTCGTCGGCGGGTGTCCTCGCGGATCGACCAGTCGGGGTTCAGCCGAGCCACCGTGACCGCCGTGACGCGGTCCTCGCCGTGGGCGGCGACCACGGCCGTTCGGGTGCGGACGCGGGGAAGGAGGTGCGCGTAGCCCGCCAACTCCCCCAGCTTGCCCGCCGCCGCCCACGGGTGCCGCGCCCAGCCGCCGACGCCGTTGGCCTCCAGCAGCGCGACGACCCTGGTGATCTTCCGCAACTCGTGGGCGACGGGCAGGAGGAACGGGCCGGTGCCGGACACGACCACCCGTTCGCCCACGGCGACGCCATGGGCCTTGGCCAGGGTTTGCGCGGCTCCGGCGGTGTAGACGCCGGGGAGGTCCCAGCCGGGGAACGGGACCACGTGGTCGTGTGCGCCGGTGGCGAGCACGACGGCGTCGGCGTCGAGGACCTGGCCGGTGCGGTGAGGGCTGTCGGCGGGGCGGGTTCGAACGTGGAGCCGTCGGCCTTCGGTGGCCCAGACCGTGCTCAGCGGCAGGTGGCGGACTCGGGGGTCCACGTGCTGTTCGGTGCCGCGGTGGTACTGGCCGCCCAATCGCGGTTCGGAGTCCACCAGGACGACGTCCGCGCCCGCCTGGGCCGCCGCGTCGGCCGCGGCGAGTCCGGCGGGGCCTCCGCCCACGACGACGACCCTCATTCCGGCAGCTCCGCCCCGTGTTGGGTGCGCACGACGTCGCCGTCCGCCGGGAACCGCTGGCAGGCGCGGACGTCGGGGACGCCGTTGACCACGAGCAGGCAGTCGAAGCACACGCCGATGCCGCAGAACACGCCGCGCGGACGGTCGTTGGTCCTGGTCGTGCGCCACGACGGGCGGCCCGCGGCGATCAGCACGGCTGCCAGGGTCCGGTCCGGTGGCACGTCGTGCGGCTCGCCGTCGATGGTGATCCTCATGGGCACACCCCCGGTCGGTCGACGCGGAACGGGGTCGGGTCGACCACGGGTTCCGCGCTGGTGAGGAGGTCGGTGAGCAGGCGGCCGGTGGCGGCCGCGAGGCCGATGCCCGCGCCCTCGTGGCCGGTCGCGTGCCAGAGGCCCGGAGTGCGGGGGTCGGGGCCGATGATCGGGAGGTGGTCTGGCGCGTACGGGCGGAAGCCGCCGTAGGCGCGCAGCACGGGGACGTCCGCCAGCACGGGGAACAGCGCGACCGCCCGCTTGGCCAAGGCGCGGGGCACTTCGACTCGCAGTGCCGCGTCGAACCCCACTCGTTCACGGCTGGAGCCGATGAGGACGGTGCCGCCCGCGGTGGACTCGACCACGGTCGAGACTTGGAGGTCGGCGTCGCCGCTGGCGACCGCGCCCACGTAGTCGGCGTCGTACACCTTGTGCCGCACGGTCGGCGGAAGGGCGGCGGTCACCAGCACCACGCCTCGGCGGGGCAGCACGGTGATCGGCGAGTCGAACGCCGTGGCGGTCTCCCCCGCCCATGGGCCGCAGGCGTTGACCACCGCGCCGCAGGGCAGGTCGCCGTCGTCGGTCACCACGGCGGACACGGCGCCCGCGGTGCGGCGCAGGCCGAGTGCTCGGACGCCGGGGCGCAGCGTGGTGCCGCGACCCGCCGCTACCGCGAGCAGGGCTTTTGTCACGAGGACGGGCTGGAGCTGGGCGTCCTGGGGGTAGTGGACCGCGCCGACGACGGCTCGTGTCAGGTGGGGTTCGCGGTCGAGGGCCTCGGTCGGAGTGATCGGCCGGGCGTCCACGCCCGCCGTGCGCTGGGAGGCCGCGAAACCGGCCAGGGCCTCGGCGGCGTCCGGGCTCGTGGCCACGACCAGGCCGCCCTTGGCGTCCCACTCGACGTCCACGCCCAGCCGGTCGAGCAGCGCGGGCCACAGGAGCAGCGACGCGAGGGCCAGGTCGAGTTCCGGGCCCGGTTCCTTGTCGGAGACCAGGACGTTGCCCTCGCCCGCCGCGCTCGTGCCCGCGCCGAGCGGGCCGCGGTCCAGCACGGTGACCCGCAGCCCGGCCGCGCTCAGCGCCTCGGCGCACGCCGCGCCGATGACGCCCGAGCCGACCACGACCACGTCCGGGTACCGCACGCGCACCCCCATCGTTCAGCGAAGTGAACACCCGGAGCGTAAGCGCGGACCTCAGCAGGGTCAATCCCCGTGCGAGGCGTGCACGCCGTCCGGGTACTCCAGCAGCAGCACGGACTCCACCGGGCCGCCGACCGTCTCGTAGGTGTGCGCGCCTTGGGCCGGGAAGCACACGTAGTCGCCTGGCCCCAACTCGTAGGGCGCTGCCGCTGGGCCGACCCGGAGCACTCCTGACGTGACCAGCACGTGCTCGCGGCCAGGGTGGCCCGCCGAGTACTGGGTCTGGCCGGGTCGGACGCGCTGGTCGTACACCTCGACGACGGTGTCCCCGAGCGTCAGCCTGCGGACCATGCGCAGGTCGACGGCGTTGCTGGACAGCACGTCGAGGTCGGCCGCGCGCACCAGCACGACCTCGGACTCGGCGGGCGCGGTCAGCAGGTCGGACACCGGCACCCCCAGAGCGTTCGACAAACTGAACACCGTGTCGATGGTGGGGTTGCCCGCCCCCGACTCCAGCTGCGACAGCGTGCCCTTGGCGATGCCCGACCGGCGCGCCAACTCCGACAGCGACAGACCGCCGTGGTCGCGCAGCGCGCGCAGGTTCGCCGCGAGCACCTGACCGGCTTGCTCCCTGACCACCCCAGGACCTCCTCCTCGCAGGCGAGCACCGTACGGGTGATCGCCCGCGGTCGACCACCCGACGCCGTTGACCGGTCACTCTGCTTGTTGTAGTAAGGGAGGATCCGACCCAGGGAGCCCGAACCATGGACGTGGAAGTTCTCGGACGCGTGCTCAGCACCCTCCCCGCCGACGACGACCACCCGTACCGCACGGGGGCGTGGCAGGGGCAGACGACGGAGTGGCGCGCGGACGACCTAGACGTGGTGGGCGAGATCCCGCCCGACCTCGACGGCGTGTACCTGCGCAACACCGAGACCGCGCTGCACCCGGCGATCGAGCGCTACCACCCGTTCGACGGCGACGGCATGGTCCACGTCGTCGGGTTCCGCGACGGGAAGGCCTTCTACCGCAACAGGTTCGTCCGCACTGACGGGTTCCTGGCCGAGCAGGAGGAGAAGCGGTCGCTGTGGGCCGGGGTCACCGAGGACCCGAACAGCGCCGTCCGGGAGCAGGGGTGGGGCGCGCGCGGCCGGATGAAGGACGCGTCGAGCACGGACGTCGTGGTGCACGCCGGGGTGGCGCTGACCAGCTTCTACCAGTGCGGCGACCTGTACCGGCTCGACCCGCTCACCCTCGACACGCTCGGCAAGTCCGACTGGGAGGGCAAGTTCCCGTCCTCGGTCGGCGTCAGCGCGCACACCAAGGTCGACCCGCGCACCGGTGAGCTGCTGTTCTTCGGCTACGGCAAGAAATCCCCGTACCTGCACTACGGCGTCGTGGGAGCGGACGACAAGCTGGCCCACTACACGGGCATCGAACTGCCCGGCCCGCGCCTGCCGCACGACATGGCGTTCACCGACAACTACGCGATCCTCAACGACTGCCCGCTGTTCTGGGACGCCGAGCTGCTCAAGCAGGGCGCGCACGTCCCGCGCTTCCACCGCGACCTCCCGTTGCGGCTGGGCGTGGTGCCCCGGCGTGGAGGCAACGCGGACGTGCGGTGGTTCGAGGCGGACCCGACGTACGTGCTGCACTGGACCAACGCCTACGAGGAGGGCGACGAGATCGTCCTGGACGGCTTCTTCCAGGGCGACCCGATGCCGAAGTTCAACGGCTCCGCGGACAACCGCGAGCGGGTGTTCCGCGGGCTGGCGCTGGAGCGGTTGCAGACCAAGCTGCACCGGTGGCGGCTGAACCTGGCCACCGGGCAGGTCAAGGAGGAGCGGATCTCCGACAGCGTCACCGAGTTCGGCATGATCAACGCCGCGCACGGCGGCCGTGCGTACCAGTACGTGTACGCGGCGACCGGCGAGCCGGGCTGGTTCCTGTTCAACGGCCTGGTGAAGCACGACCTGCTGACCGGGGCCGAGGAGCGCTACCCGTTCGGCGACGGCGTGTTCGGCAGCGAGACGGTGATGGCTCCCCGGCCCGGCGCGACGAGCGAGGACGACGGCTACCTCGTCACGATCACCGTCGACATGAACCGGAACCTGTCGGAGTGCCTGGTGTTCGACGCGCGGAACGTCGCGAACGGCCCGGTGGCGCGGGTGCGGCTGCCCGAGCGGGTGTCCAGCGGCACGCACGCCACGTGGGCGTCCGGGGAGAGCCTGCCGAACTGGCGGACGAGTGACGATGCCGCTGCTGCCCTCGGTCTCTGAGGACGTCACGGCGCTGCCCGCGGGCGGGCGCAACCCGATCGGCGTGGCGCTGGGCCTGCTCGGCGACGAGTGGACGCTGCTGATCCTGCGCCACGCCCTCCAGGGCACGCGCCTGTACGGCGACTGGATGCGGAGGCTGCCGATCTCGCACGCCGTGCTGACCGGCAGGCTGGCGCGGCTGACCGAGTTCGGGCTGCTGGAGCGCGTGGTCTACCAGGAGCGGCCGGAGCGGTTCGAGTACCGGCTGACCGGGCGGGGTCGGGGCGTGTGGCCGATCCTGCTGGGCGTGTGGGCGTGGGAACTGTCCTTCGTGGAGCAGCACGCCGAGGAGCTGCCCCGGATGCGCCACCGGGAGTGCGGCGAGTTCTTCGAGCCCGTCCTGGTGTGCGGCACGTGCTCGGAACCGGTGCGGCCGCGTGACCTCACCGGCGGGTTCGGGCCCAGCGGCACGTGGGAGCGGTCGATGCCGTCGGCCACGACCCGGCGGCGGGCCGCGTCCGCGCCGGGGCACCGGGAGGGGTTCTTCCCGCAGACCACGGCGCTGGTGGGCAACCGGTGGTCGTGCGCGCTGCTGGGGGCCGCGTTCCAGGGGGCGCGGCGGTTCCGCGACTTCGAGGAACGCCTGTCCGCGCCGCCGGTGGTGATCGCGGACCGGCTGCGGACGTTCGTCGACCTCGGCGTCCTGACCGACGACTACCGCCTGACGGCCAAGGGTCTCGCGTTCTTCCCCGTCGCCGTGCACACGATGGAGTGGGCGCAGCGGTGGTTCCGCTCCCCCGAGGGCCCGGCGCTGGTCTACGGGCACGCCGGGCACGCGTTCCGGCCGCGGTCGGCGTGTTCGCGGTGCGCCTCGCCGTTGCGGGGCGGGACGATCGACCGGGTCGTCTAGCGCGCGTCGCCGACCACGAAGCTGACGGTGGTCGTGGTGCTGCCGCCGATGTTGAGCGTGGCGGCCGTGCGCGCGCCCGGCACCTGGTACCCGCCCGCCTGGTCGGTGACCTGCTTGAAGGAGTCGACGAGCATCCGCACGCCGGTCGCCCCCACGGGGTGCCCGCCTCCGATCAGCCCGCCGCTGGGGTTCATCGGGACACGGCCGCCGATCTCCAACGCACCGGACTCGATGGCCTTCCAGCTCTCGCCGGGGGCCGTGATGCCGAAGTGGTCGATCGCCAGGTACTCGCTCATGGTGAAGCAGTCGTGCGTCTCGACGAGGTCCAAGTCGTCGACGCCACCGACGCCTGCCCGCCCGAACGCGTCCAGGATCGTGTCCCGCACATGCGGCAGGACCAGCGCGTCGTCCTTGCTGCGGGCGAACTTCTGCTCCAGCGACAGCCCCACGGTCCGGTGCCCCCAGCCGAGGATCCGGGCCCGCGGTCGGGCCGCGACCTCCGGGTGCGCGGCCAGGAACTCCCCCCTCACCAGCACGACACCGGCGGCGCCGTCGGTGAGCGGCCCGCAGTCGGACTTGCGCAGCCTGCCCTCGACGACCGGGTTCACCTCGTCGTCGGGCTGGAAGCTCCGCTCCTCGAACGCCCACTTCCGGGTCTGCGCCAACGGGTTCGCGCGGGCGTTGCGGGTGTTCAGCTCCGCGATGGCCGACAGGTGCGCGGCGTCCAGCCCGTACCGCCGGTCGTACTCGTCCGCCAGGACGCTGAACATGTGCGGCCACAGGAACTTCGCGTCCTGCCCCTCGTGCCCGACCCACGCCGCCGCGCCCATGTAGCGCGCGCCGACGTCACCCGGCACCGTCTTCTCCAGCTCCACGCCGAGCACCAGCGCGCAGTCGTACCGCCCGGACTCCAAGTCCGCCATCGCCGCCAGCACCGCCAGGGACCCGGACGCGCAGGCCCCCTCGTGCCGGGACGCGGGCACACCCCACAGGGCGGGCTCGACGGTCGCGGGCAGCGCCCCGAAGTGCCCCTGCCCGGTGAACAGCTGCCCGAACGCGTTGCCCACGTGCACCACGCCCACCCGTGCGGGCTCGACGCGGGCGGCGTCGAGGGTCTCGCGCACCGCCTCGGCCGCGAGGTCCGCGACCTCCAGCCCCTCGCGGGTCAGGTTGCGGGCGAAGTCGCTCTGGTACCCGCCGACGATCCAGATCTCCGCTGCGGCCATCGGCGTTCCTCCTCGGTGGGGTCCGACCCGCCTCCACGGTACTCAGCGGGCCGCCGGAACCGGGTGACGTCGTGGGACGCCACCCGGCCGGGGGTGTCAGATGCCCATGGAGGCCAGTTCGATCGCCGTGCGGTAGTTCGCGGCGGCCGTGACGACGCAGGCGCGGTAGGTGCGGTTGGCGGTGACCACGAGGAAGTAGTCGCGGAGGTTCAGGGCGTAGGTGACGAGGTACAGCAGGCCGGGGACGAAACCCGGCGGGCGGGGCACGAGGGCGAAGCGCTCGGAGCAGGTGAGGATCTCGCCGGTGGCGGTGGAGAGGACGTCGGCGACGTCGCTGTTCATGTTCCAGCCCGCGGCCAGCTCCGGCGTCCAGATCGCGCCCGCCACCAGGCGGAGCTTCTCCTGTTCCTCGGCGGTGGGGTCGCTCGCCGTCGACACCGGGGTCGGGACGATCGCCGCCGAGCCCGGCGCGACCGCCATCCCCAGCATTCCCAGCACCAGCGAGAGCACGACGAGAAAACGGACTCGCGTCATGGATTTCCTTTCCACACGGGGACTTCCGCCGTCAGACAACCACGTCGCCGACGTGCGGACAGCCCCCGAATGGCTTGATCAACTCTCGCTCGAGTGGCCGTACCGAAGTCACGGTGCGGCGTGCAGCGGAGCGTGGTTCGCCCGGACGAGCTTCTGGCCGCCGAGCTTCAGGACCAGGTTCCGCAACGGGGTCGGCAGGGTGCGGGCGCGGTCGCGGCGGTGGTTCTGCGAGAGCACCCACCGGACGCGTTCGGCGCGGCGGGCGGTGTAGTCGGCGACCCGGTCCTCCCGCACGAGTTCCGCGAGCACCACGGCGTCCTCCAGCGCCATCGCCCCGCCCTGGGCCATGCTCGGCGAGCACGCGTGCGCAGCGTCGCCGATGAGCACCAGGCCCGGCCGGGCCCAGTCCGACCCGTCGATCTCCGACAGCGGCGCGAAGTAGGCGTCCGTCGCCCGCGCGAGCAGACCGGGCACCGGGTCGGCGAAGTCGGCGAACAGGTCGCGCCAGTCGCCGTCGGGAGCCGACGGGGTGGCGCTGTTCGTGTCCGCGTAGCAGTAGATCCGGCCGTCGCCCAGCTCCACCGCCAGGAACGTGCGGCCGCCGCTGCCCAGACGGGCCGTCCAGCCGGTCTGCGACGGCTCGCCGTCCAGCACGAACCGCCAGCACACCTGGTTCAGGAACCGGGGTTCGGTGGCGGGGAACGCGATGCGGCGGACCGTGGAGTCGATGCCGTCCGCTCCGACGACGAGGTCGTAGGTCTCCGTCGAGCCGTCGTCGAACGTCACCCGCCCGTCCTGGTCCACGTCGGTGACGCCGACGCCCAGCCGCGCGACCCCCTCGGGCAGCGCGGAGCGCAGGACCTCGTGCAGGTCCTCGCGGGTGATCGCGACGCACGCGCCGACGTCACCCCAGAGCGCCTCCAGGTCCACGTCCACGAGCGTCCGGCCGCGGTGGTCGAGCATCCGCTGGCGGGTGATGCGGGCGCCGCGCCGCTCGACCTCCGCGCCGACGCCGAGCGCGTGCAGCGCGCGCACCGCGTTGGCGGGCAGGTAGAGGCCGCTGCCGCCCGGTCGCCACGCCGGGGCGCGCTCGACCAGGTCGACCTCGCCCTTGAGCGCCACGGCCGTGGCCACCCCGGCGATACCGCCTCCGACGACCAGCACGCGCGTCACAGGACTTCCTTTCGGGTCAACGGGTTCCACGGCGGAGTCCGAGGTGGACGGTGTTCCGCCTCACAGGTGGAAACAAACGGGGGTCGTGGGGGATTGTGCACCACGGAACACCATCCGAGACGGGGAGCACGATGACCACCACGGCCGACCGTCCGACGATCGCGCCGGGTGTGGCGAAGCTCGCGCTGGTGCTCGGCGGGCTGACCGCGTTCGGCCCGCTGTCGATCGACATGTACCTGCCCGCGATGCCGCTGATGGCGGGCGACCTGCACGCGGCGGACGCCACCGTGCAGCTCACGCTCACGTCGTTCGTCCTCGGTCTGGCCATCGGCCAGCTGGTGATCGGGCCGCTGTCGGACTCGCTCGGCAGGCGCCGCCCGCTGCTGGCGGGGCTCGCCCTCTACGTCGTCGGCTCGCTGCTGTGCGCGATCGCCCCGACCAGCGGCGTGCTGATCGCCGCCCGCGCCCTCCAGGCCGTCGGGGCGGCCGCCGGACTGGTGATCGCCAGGGCGTCCGTACGGGACCTGTTCTCCGGCGTCGCCATGGCCCGGTTCTTCTCCACGCTCATGCTCGTCAACGGCGTCGCCCCGGTGCTGGCCCCGGTCCTCGGCGCGCAACTGCTCGGCTGGACGTCGTGGCGCGGCGTGTTCGTCACCCTCGCCGTCATCGGCGCGCTGCTGCTGGCCGTGGTCGCGCTGCTGCTCCCGGAGTCGCTGCCCGCGGGCCTCCGCTCCCCCGCCCGCCCCGGTGCCGTGCTGCGCACCTACGCCCGGCTGCTCACCCAGCGCTCGTTCGTCGGCTACGCGCTCGCCTCGGGCCTGATGTTCGCGGCCATGTTCGCCTACATCTCCGGCTCGTCGTTCGCCCTCCAGGGCGTCTACGGCCTGAGCCCCCAGCAGTTCAGCCTGGTGTTCGGCCTCAACGGCGTCGGCATCATCGCGATGGGCGGCGTGAACCGCCGACTGGTGGGCCGGGTCTCCGAGCACACCCTGCTCCTGGCGGGCCTGTCGATCGCCGCCGCGGCCGGTCTCGGCGTCCTCGCCGCCGTCGTGTTCCACCTCGGGCTGGTCGGCCTGCTCGTGCCGCTGTTCCTGCTGGTGTCGACGGTCGGCATGGTGATGCCGAACGCCACCTCCCTGGCGCTGGCGGACCAGGCCAGGTCGGCGGGTGCGGCGTCGGCGCTGCTCGGCGTGCTCCAGTTCGTCATCGGCGGCGGGCTGGCCACCCCGCTGGTCGGGCTGGGCGGCCCCGGCACGGCGCTGCCGATGGCGGCGGTGATCGCCGGGTTCAGCGTGCTCGCGCTGGTGGTGTCGGTGTCGCTGAACCGGGCCCGCTAGCGCTGGTTGAGGCCGCCGTGCAGGTGGCCGACCTGGATGGTGGGCCCGCTGTGGGTACCGCCCCTGATGATGTTCCTGGTCGCGCGGCTCGACCGCGCCTCCCGCTCGCGCTCGACCTCGGCGGCCGCCAGCTTCTCGCGGTACTCGGGGTTGGAACCGAACCCGTCGCGCAGCAGGTCGCCGCTGGGGTTGGGCACGTAGAGGTAGACCGTCCCGGTGAACTCCTTCACCCGGACGGGCACTTCAGCCACCCGTGACACCGCCACCGTCGCGTACCCGCTGGCCAGCACGTCCTCGAACACACGCTGCGACAGCACCGCGGACACGAACGTCTGCTCGGGATCCGACCCGGTCAGCACCCGGCGGACGGGTTCGGCGTCGAGCAGGCGGTGCGCCGTGACGACCGTGGTCCCGACCACCGACGCGTTGCCCTCGGGGTCGACGTCCCGCACCGGGCCGACGTTCAGGCTGGCCCGCATCCGCAGGGAGGCCCGGCCGGGCCTCGACCTCATCCGCGCGTTCTGCTCGGCCAACTCGGTCTGGAGCGCGTCGAAGAACAGGCTCACGACGGCGGGCAGGTACCGGGTCTCGAACCCCATGCCGAACCCGTCACCGGTGTTGTGCGGGAACAGCGCGCCCTCCAGCACGTGCGCGAGGCCCGCCCGCTCGAACGCGCGGGCCACCACATCGTGGATGGTGTCGGCGATGGCCGCCTGGACGACGTCGTTGTTGCTGCCGAAGCCCTTGGTGTCGACGACGAGCACGGCTCGGTACGGCGGTAATTCCCTGGGGGTGTCGCTGGACAATGCTTCCTCGTTCCGGACGGGGACCTGGAACGACCAGTGTCCCCCGGTTCCCCGACCGCGGGGCCCGAAATCGGCGGCCCCGATCGGGTGGCCGACCGGGTCAGCGCCGGGCCGCCCACTCCTCGAACACGCCCTGGACCTCGTCGAAGTACGCCGTCTTCGCCCGCGTGTAGTCGTCGTGGTCCGGGTCGTTCGAGTGTTCCGCGGCCAGCCGGATCTTGATCTCCTGGTACCGGTCGCGCTGGTCGGGGTGCGCCCGGAGCCAGTCGCGGAACCAGACCGTGTGGTTGCCCCACGGCGAGTCCGCGCGGCGGACGTGCACGATCGTCGGCGACACCGGGTCCGGTGAGGTGAACAGGCGCTTGGCCCACACCTCGTCCGGCACGACCTCGCTGCCGCGCGGCAGGTCGCGGTGCACGCCCGGCGAGTCCGGGCGGGCGCCGGTCGCGGCGAGGAAGCCGATGGCGTTCATGGCCCGGTCGATCTCCGCCGGGTCCGGCAGCCGGGTGACCCGGACCTGGAGGTCGACGAACGCCTTGGCGCCCAGGCCGGGCACGGCGGTCGAGCCGATGTGGTCGTAGCGGAACGCGCCCGCGGGGTCGAGGCGGGACAGGGCCGAGCGGACGCGGTCCAGGCCGCGGCGGCCCGCCCACTGCCAGCGGGGGTCGTGGACCTGGACGGCCGCCGTGCGGCGGTCGACCGGGCCGCCCGCCAGCGCCTCGGACCACGGCCGCAGCCGCGTGGTCCAGAGCCGTTCGACCTGGACGTGAACCGGTTCGTCGGCCGAGAGGACCGCGTCGACGAACCGGGTGTCGACCGAGGTGTCCGAGGTCGCGATGCGGAAGGCGACCGCCGAACCGGGGCCGAGGACGGCGGCGACCCCCAGCGCGCGCAACCGCGACGCCGCGGCCACGGCGTCCTGACCTCCCACGATCCCGACCGTCAGCATGATCGTGACTCTAACCGTGGACGCGGATCCGCGATCCGCGCCCACGGTCGGACGTGCCTAGCGTCCCTGGAGTGCCTTGACATTGTTGCCGAACGTCCAGTTCTTCGACCCGTCCCAGTTGATCGACCAGGTCATGAGCCCCTTCATGCCCTTGCTACAGGTGTTCCACGCCTGCGACACGAGGCTGGTCGACATGTACCCGCCGCCCGCGCCCGGCTGGGCGGGCAGACCGGGGACCTGCTTGTCGCACGGCACCTTGATGGTGGTGCCCTGCACGACCAGACCCTTGTTCAGGCAGTTGGTCTGGGCCTGGAAGCCCGCGACCGTGCCCGCCGAGTAAGAGTCGCCGGAGCAGCCGTACATGCTGCCGTTGTAGTACTGCATGTTGAGCCACCACAGCCTGCCGTTGTCGGCGTACTTCTTGATGATCGGCAGGTAGGAGCCCCAGATCGAGCCGTAGGTGATGCTGCCGCCGGTCACGTACGCCGTCTCCGGGGCCATGGTGAGGCCGAAGCCCGACGGCATCCCGGCGAGCACGCCGTCGATGATGCGGATCAGGTTCGCCTGGGAGGCCGACAGGGTGTTGATGTTCCCGCTGCCGACCAGACCGGTCTCGATGTCGATGTCGATGCCGTCGAAGTTGTACTTCTTCAGGATCGGCACGATCGTGGAGACGAACTTGTTCGCCACGGCCGTGGAACTGAGGTCGATGCCCGCGGCCGCGCCGCCGATGGACATCAGGATCGTCGCGCCCGCCGCCTTCGCCGCGCACATCTCGGCGGGCGTCGCGACCTTCACGGTCGCGTCCATGCCGTCCTCCCACAGCACCGTGCCGTCGGAGCGGATGACCGGGAACGCCGCGTTGATCACGTTGTAGCCGTGGTCGCGGATGCGGGAGTCGGTGATCGGGGTCCAGCCGAACGGGGGGTGCACGCCGTTCGACGCGCCGTCCCAGTTCTCCCAGTACCCCTGGAGCACCTTGCCCGCGGGCTTGGCCTTGAGCGCGCAGGTGTCCGCGAGCGCCGCCACCGGCGCCGCCGACGCGGAGACGGGTGCGGCGAGCAGGGCGATGGCCGCGCCGACGGCCAGCAGTCGTGAAGTCCAACCAACCATGTGCAGGCTCCTTGATCTCGGCGGGCCCGCTGTCAGCAGGGAGCGGACCCGCGCACGGTCGTGCTGGTGTGCGGGGTCCGCGACGGCGGCGCTGGACGAGGAGGAGCGGACGACGATCCTCCGACGGGCAGCACGCGAACCCCATGGGTTCCCGCACACTGGCCACCGGGGCTCGCACCACCGGTAGGCGCCGCCAGAGTTCGGTCCTACGCGAACAACGGTAGGGGGTGCGAGCAGGAAGGCAATGCGGCGTTCGGTCGAACCCGGAACGAACGGGCTCACGACCCGCTCAGCCCTGGTCGTGGTCGTCGTCCGGGTTTCCTGTGCGCAACGCGCGACGGCCTCCCCCGTCGTGGCGGGGGAGGCCGTCGGGAGTGCTGGTGTGGTTACCTCTGGCTGAAGCGGTCGAGGCCTTCCTTGGCCTTCTGCTGGCCCTGGTCGACCTGGTCCGAGTACTTGCCGCCGGTCTTCTCGTCGGCGAAGTCACCGGCCTTGTCGATGCCCTGGTCGACCTTGTCGCCGTGGTCGCCGAGCGCGTCCTTGGCCTTGTCCTTCAGAGCGTCGAACTTGTCGCCGATACCCATGAGCTCGGAGCCTCCCTCGACGGCGTCCCTTGTGGACACCACGACGAAGGGGTGCCCGACGCCGACGCGGATCATGCGGGCGTCACCCCATCGTGTGGTCCACGGGGGTGCTGACCTGGGCGGTTACCGGGTCTTAGGCGGTTCTTCAGCACTCGCGGACACGGTGTGCCGGTCCGAACGACCGGGACGAGCGAGGAGAACTCCGCAGATGCAGATTCGAACCGCGGCGCTGCTGCCGGCGACCGCACTCGTGTTCGGGCTCCTCTCGGGCGTGGTGGTGGCTCCGGCCTTCGCCGTGCCCGCGACGACGATCGTGGTGGACGCGCCGGAGGGCGCGCCCGACCTCGAGGACGCGAGTCCCGCCCTCAAGGCGGCGGGCTACGGCGGCACGATCACCCGCAAGGAGGTCCTCGCGCGGGCGAAGGACTGGTGGGACCGGAAGGTCCCGTACAGCCAGAGCGCGTACGCGTGGGACGTGAACAAGGGCAAGAAGTACCGGACCGACTGCTCGGGCTTCGTGTCCATGACCTGGAAGATCACGAGCAGCCGCAACACGAGCACCCTGGACGACATCGCCACCAAGGTGGCGTGGGCGAGCCTGAAGCCGGGTGACATGGTGCTGCGGGCCGGGCACCACGTGAAGCTGTTCGAGAAGTGGACCTCGTCGGCGAAGACGTCGATGTGGATCTACGAGGAGGGCAGCACGGCCACGGACATGGACCACGAGACGGTGTCCGTATCGTACCTGAAGGACAACGGGTACGTGCCGTGGAAGTACAAGAAGATCACGGACTGACCGAGGAGCAGCCCCACCGGGCCCAGGTGTCGGACTCCCCCGCCTCCCTGGAGCCCAGCCCCTCCAGCAGCAGCGCCGCCTCGCTCCAGCAGCGGGCGGCGCTGCTGTCGTCCCCGGCCGCGGCGTGCGCCGCGCCCAGGTCGCGCAGGGTGCGGGCGCGCCACGCGGGCAGGTCCAGCTCGTCCCAGTCGGCCAGCGCCGCGCCCAGCACGACGACGGCCCGGTCCGCCTCGCCGGTGGCGAGGTGCAGTTCGCCGATCGTGCGTCGCAGCAGCGCGAGGCCGAATCGGTCGCCCAGTTCGCGGCAGTCCAGTAGGGCCTCGGCGAGCAGGTCGGCGGCCTCGGCGGTCCGACCGGTGCGCAGCCACGCCTTCGCCAGCGACTGGGCGGTGTAGCAGCGCATCAACGGATCGCCGATGGCGAGCACGATGTCGTGGGCTCGGCGGAAGTACGGCTCGGACTCCGCGTACTCGCCACGCGCCCGGTGCACCAGCCCGATCCCCCGAACGGCCAGCGCCTCGCCACGCCTGCTGCCCGCCACCCGGTACGCGGTCTCGGCGGCCCGCAGGTTCGCCATGGCCTCCTCGTCGCGGGCCAGTTCCCGCTGGACCGAGCCGAGCCCGTACAGCGAGTGCGCCACGCCCTCGCGGTCGCCGAGACCCGTGAGCAGGTCCCGCGCGCGGTGCAGGGCCGCCAGCGCGTGGTGGTACTCGGCGCGTTCACGGGTGACCATGCCCTCGCCGTTGAGCGCCACGGCCTCGCCGTGCAGGTCGCCCAGCTCGACGAACAGCGCCCCCGCCGCGCCGAACCACAGCCCGGCCTCGGTGAACCGGTCGCGCTTGAAGTAGAGCTGCCCGAGGCTGCACCGCAGCACCGCCTCGCGCCTGCGGTCGCCCGTCGCGATCACGGCGTCCAGCGCGGCGCGGTGCGTCCGCTCCCAGCCGTCGTACCGGTTGCGCAGGCCGAACCAGGCGAACACCAGCGCTTCGGCCAGGTCGCAGGCGGCCGCGGCGAAGCCCAGCTCGGCGGCCCGTTCGACGACCTTGATCAGCAGCGGCTCCTCGACCGCGAACCACCCGTCCCGCTCCCCCGGCGCCACCGGGTGGTCCGGCAGCTCGCCGAAGAACCCCTGCATCCGCGGGATCGCGGGCATCAGCCGCTCCGCGCAGGCGTCCACCTTCGCCAGGCACGCCTCCACGACCCGGTGCACGGCCGTGAGGCGGTCGGCGTCGGCCGGGTCCGCCTCGGCCAGCTCACGGGCGTGGATGCGGACCAGGTCGTGCATCCGGTAGCGGAGTTCGCCGGTGACGTCGAGCAGCCGCGCGTCGACCAGCCGGTCCAGCACGTCCTCCGCCTCGTCCTCCGGCAGCCCGAGCAGCGGCGACGCCAGGTCGGCTGGCAGTTCGGGGTGGTCGAGGAAGCCGAACGCCCGGTAGGCGCGGCGGGTGGGCTCGTCCAGCGCCCGGACCGTCAGCTCCAGGCTGCTGCGCACGGCCAGGTCGTCGGCGACCAGCTCGTCCAACCGCCCCCGTTCGTCGCGCAACCGGCTGACCAGCCGGGACACCGGCCAGTGCACTCGACCCGCGAGACGCGCGCCGGTGATCCGCACGGCCAACGGCAGGTGCCCGCACAGCCGCGCGACCTCCAACGCCGCCTGCGGCTCCTCGGCCACGCGGTCGTCGCCGAGGATGTCCGCCAGCAGCGCGACCGCCTCGGCCGAGGTCAGCACGTCTAGCGCGAGCCGCCGCACCTGCCGGTCGCCGGGGCGCAGCCTGCTGGTGACCAGCGTCAGGCAGCCGGGCGCGCCGGGCAGCAGCTGCCGCACCTGCGCGACGCTGGACACGCCGTCCAGCACGACCAGCACCCGCCGTCCGGTGAGCTGGGCCCGCCAGAGGGCGGCGCGTTCGTCGAGCTGGGTGGGGATGCGGACGCTGGGCACGTCGAGCGCGCGCAGCAGCGTGTCGAGCGCGGCCCCCGGCGGCAGCGCGTGCAGGTCGACGAACAGCTGCCCGTCCGGGAAGCGGCTCGCCAGCAGGTGGGCGGCGTGCACGGCGAGGGCGCTCTTGCCGACGCCGGGCGCTCCCTCGATCCACCACACGCCCTGCGCGTCGCCTTCGGTCAGCCGTGCCAGCTCGGCGACGCGGCCGGTGAAGTCGCCGACGTCGCGGGGCAGGTAGTTGCGCCGCACGGGTTCCTCCGGCTCGTCGCCCTCCAGCACCGCCTGGTAGAGCCGCTGGAGCTGCGGACCCGGCTCCACGCCCAGCTCGTCCACGAGGACGCGGCGCGTGTCCTGGAAGACCCGCATCGCCTCGGTGCGGCGGCCCGCGCCGGACAGGGCCCGCATGAGCCGCACGCGCAGCCGTTCGGCCAGCGGGTGCTCCTCCACCAGCCCGGACAGCAGGTCCACGACCTCGGCGTGGTGGCCCAGCTCCAGGTCCGCGTCCACGGCGTCCTCGACGGCCGCGAGGTGCCGGGCCTCCATCGGCGCGCCGAGCCGGTCGATCCCGGCCATCGGCGTCCCGCGCCACAGCTCCAGCGCCCGGCCGAGCACCGCGCGGCGCTCCGCCGGGTCGGCGGTCTCCCCGGCGCGCGCCACCAGGTCGCCGAACACGTGCGCGTCCACCTGGTCCGGGTCGGCGGCCAGCCGGTAGCCCGCGGCGCGGTGCTCGACGGGCACGCCGGCGCGGCGCAGGCCGGAGATGTGCACCTGGAGGGACTTGCGGGCCTGCGGCGGCGGGTTCTCGCCCCAGACCAGGTCGATGAGCCGGTCCACCGGGACCACGCGCCCGCAGTCGGCGGCCAGCACCGCGAGGATCCGGGTCGGCTTGGGCGGCAACGGCGGCAGGACGACCCCGTCGTCGTCGAGGACCTCGACCGGGCCGAGAATGCGGAACTGCACCGGGGATCCCTCCGCGAAGTGGCGCTCCAGGGTGACGCGGGAGTTTGACGCGACCCGTGGCACCCGGCTCCGATTCGTTACCGAAGTCACCCTATCGGCGCAACCAACTACTTTGCGTTGCAAAGGACCTCTGGCCAGGCACAACGCACCCCTCCACTGGACCAGTCGGTCTTCCGGGGCGGTCCGGGCGGACACGGTGCGTGGAGTCGTGGTCGATCCGGTCGGGCCGACGGCACTACCGTGATCGCCGTGGTGATGCGCGAACCGCGATCGGTGCTGACGTGGTGGGACGGCCGGGTGCGGTCGCTGCTGTTCGACGTGGCGGTGGCCGCGGTGGTCACCTGGTTCGGCGTCGCGGGCCACGCCTTCACCCCGGCGCTGGTGGCCTGGGGCGTGGTGGCGTTCGCCGGGCTCCTCGTCCGGCGCAGGTTCCCGCTGGTCGCGGTGGGAGCGGCGGTCGTCGTCCTGGTGTTCGGACCGAACCTCGCGCCACCGCTGGTGGCGGCCTACAGCCTCGCGTCGCGGTACGGGCCCGCCCTGCGCACGTGGATCGGGACGGCCGTGATCCTCGCCGCCCTGCTGATCACGACGTGGGTGAGTTCGGACGAGTGGGACCCGCTATCCCTCGTCATCGTCGTGTTCGTCGCGCTGCCGGTGGTGGCGGGGCTGTGGACGTTCCAGCGCCGCACGCTCCTGGCCGCGCTGAACGACCGCGCCGAGCAGGCCGAGCGCGAACGCGACCTGCTCGCCGAGCGGGCCGTCACCGCGGAGCGCCGCCGGATCGCCGGGGAGATGCACGACGTGGTGGCGCACCGGGTGAGCGTGATCGCCCTCCAGGCGGGCGCGTTGAAGCTGACGACCGACGACGAGCACGTGGGCAAGATCGCCGAGGTCATCCGGACCAGCAGCACGGCCGCGCTGACCGAGCTGCGCGACGTGCTCCGGGTGCTGCGCGACGACGGCGACGCCCCCACGCCACGGCACAGCCCCGCGCTGCACGGCGTGGCGAAGCTGGTCGAGGAGTTCCGCTCGGCCGGGGCGCGGGTGGACCTCGCCCTGCCGGACGTGGTGCCGGAGACGTCGGACGCGGTGGGCCGGGCGGCGTACCGCGTGGTCCAGGAGGCGCTGACCAACGCGGGCAAGCACGCGCCCGGCGCGCCGGTGCGGGTCGAGGTCGTGGCCTCCGACGACGCCGTGGCGGTCGAGGTGACCAACCGGGACCCCGGTGGCGCGCGGACGCCGGTCGGGGCTACCGGCGCGGGCTACGGGCTGGTCGGGATGCGCGAGCGGGTCGCGCTCGCGGGCGGCACGGTGCGGTCCGGGCCGACCGACGGCGGTGGGTACGTTGTGTCCGCTCGGTTCCCCCGGTGATCGGATGACGTGCCCGTGACGGTGAAGGTGCTCCTGCTCGACGACGAGGAACTCGTGCGCGGCGGCCTCCGGATGATCCTGGAGTCCGACCCGGACCTCGAGGTCGTCGCGGAGGCGGCCGACGGGACCGGCGTGCTGGACCTGGTCGCCCGCCACCGGCCCGACGTCGTGCTCACCGACATCCAGATGCCGCGCGTCGACGGCCTCGAGGTGACCCGGCTGGTCGCCGCGCTGCCGGACGGGCCGCCCGTCCTGGTGCTCACGACGTTCGACCTGGACGAGTACGTGCACACCGCGCTGCGCGAGGGCGCGTCGGGCTTCCTGGTGAAGGACACGCCGCCGCGCGACCTCGTGCAGGCCGTGCGCATGGTGGCCGCGGGCGAGGCGATGATCTCGCCGCGGATCACCAAGCGGCTGCTGCGGGAGTTCGCGGGCGGCGGCGCGAAGCAGGAGGCCGTCACCCGTCTGGCAGCCCTCACCGCGCGGGAACGCGAGGTCGCGGTCGCCGTGGGCGGCGGGCTGAGCAACGCGGAGATCTCCCGGTCGCTGGTGCTGAGCGAGTCGACCGTGAAGGTCCACATCGGGCGGGTCATGGCCAAGCTGGACGTCGTGAACCGCACGCAGGTCGCGATCGTGGTCCACGACGCCGGGCTGGGCTGACTCAGACGCGGATCCCGCGCCGCTCGGCGTCCCGCTTGCCGAGCAGGAACCACACGAGCGGCCCCAGGAACGGCGCCCAGAACGCGAACAGCACCCAGACGACCTTCATGCCCCCGGTGAGGTCCGAGCGCAGGACGCTGACCAGCGCACCGAGGAAGAACAGGAAGAGCCCGAGCAGGACCACGACGATGGCGGCGGCGAAAGCCCAGTTCAGGGCCGTGCTCTGGGCCGCGAGCACGTGGTTGGTGTCCATCGGTTCCACTCCTTAGGGGGAGAAGCTGTACACCGATGAGACTGCCGGTCGACGACGTCAGCGCGCGTCAACCCGTGCTCGCACGTCAGGGTTGACCGAAAGTCGTACGACCGCTGCCGGAAGGTCGCAGCTAACGCACCAGCGCACCCGACCGGGCACGGGTCAACCCGTGCAGCCGCTCGACCGCTCCCACCAGCTCGTGCCCCCAGAGCTGGTGGGCACACCATTCGGCGTTCGCCCGCAGGTACCGGACCTCGCTCGCGATGGTGCAGCGGAACTCGGCGGGCTCACCGCGGTGGTGGCGGACGTGCCGGGCGATCCGGTGCAGGACCTCCAGGATCGACAACACCACCAACGCCGGGTCAGGGGCGAGCAGCGGCTCGTCGTCGACGGACACCAGCAGCCCCTCCCCCAACGGCGAGTCGTCGACGCGCCCCGCGCGACCGGGCCCGTCGAGCATCCCGGCGGTGCAGATCGCCACGGCGTGACCGCGAATCTCGTCGAGCCGATCGGTCGTCACGCGGACACAACTGGGACAGGCCCAGCGGAGCGCGCTACCCGCTCCGCCACAGGCACGGCACACGGTGGTCGGCAAGATCAGGCCTCCGTTTGGAAGAGTGTCGTCCGTAGGACGCGCCGGAGTGCCGAACAGGTTGCGCGAACCGGGAAACCGGCCGTACGAGGAGGACGCGGGATGTTGACGATCGGGTTGATCGGCGGGATGAGCTGGGAGAGCAGCGCGGAGTACTACCGGCTGGTGAACGCCCTGGTCCGGGAGAGGCTCGGAGGCCTGCACTCGGCGCGGTGCGTCCTGTACTCGGTCGATTTCGCGGAGATCGAGCGGTTGCAGGTGGAGGGGCGGTGGGAAGAGGCCGGGGTGGTCCTCGCGGCCGCCGCCCGGAGCGTGGAGGCGGCTGGGGCGGACATGGTGCTGCTGTGCACCAACACCATGCACAAGGTCGCTGATCAGGTGCAGGAGGCGGTGGGGATTCCGTTGGTGCATCTGGCGGATACGACCGCCACAGCCGTGGTGTCCGCCGGGGTGGAATCCGTCGGGCTGCTCGGAACGGCGTTCACCATGGAACAGTCGTTCTACCGGGACCGGTTGGCAGGACACGGATTGCGAGTGCTGGTGCCCGAAGTGGACGATCGCGCACTGGTGCACCGAGTGATCTACGACGAACTGTGCGTCGGAGTAGTGCGAGAAGCATCTCGGGACGCGTACCGAGAGGTGATCGAGCGCCTGGTCAAGGAGGGGGCTCAAGGAATCGTGCTGGGCTGCACCGAGATCGAACTGCTGATCAGCCCCAACGACAGCCCGGTCCCGGTCTTCCCCACCACCCGACTACACGTCGAAGCAGCGGTAGACCTAGCCCTGAAGGGCTAACGGCCGCACGCAACCGGACCACCAAGGGACACACGGAAGCACGCAACCAAGGCGGCACCCAGCCCCCTCGCCCCACCCCGATCAGAAGCGCCTTCGCACCCGTTTCGTCTTGTGAAGGGCACGTTACCCCCGTGACAAGACGGAACGGGGGGTGTAAAAATTTCGCGAGCGGGGGGGGGGGTACGCCAAGGCGGTGCCTCACG
>NZ_JBHYHC010000037.1:0-35699 GCF_042738955.1 Umezawaea sp. NPDC059074 | reverse complement strand
AACACAAGCCCCATCCCACCCCTAACCTTTTTACAAGCCAACTCCCCGCCCTTCACAACACGAAACGGGTGTTGAAATAATTGCGCGAGCGGGGTGGGGTGACGCCCAGGCCTGTGCCTCACGAACGAGACCAGCCAGAACGCCCTCGAACAGGCCTAGATCGTGATCCCCGCAGCGTTCAGCCAAGGCAGGGGGTTGGTCTTCAGGCCGTCCGCGGTCCACACCTCGAAGTGCAGGTGGGCGCCGAAGGACACACCGTTGTTGCCCACCTCGGCGATCTGCTCGCCCGCCTGGACCTGCTGTCCCTTTTGGACGTTGAAGTGGTACATGTGGCCGTACACCGTGATGGTGCCGTCCGAGTGCTGGATACGCACCCACAGCCCAAACCCACTGGCCGGACCAGCCTCGATCACCACGCCATCCGCCGCCGCGTAGATCGGCGTACCCAACGGCGCGGCGATGTCGACGCCGTAGTGCATCGCACCATCGCGGTATCCAAAGCCGGAGGAGAAGCTGCCGTGCGCGGGAGCCACGCGCTTCGGGCGGCGGGCCTCGGCCTCTTCCGCCTCACGCTGCTCGGTGATGCGCTGGCTCTTCGTGAGCTTGCTGGCCTCTGCCGACGGGTCTACCTGCTTGGCGACCTGGAGGATCTGCGGTGCGGCCGGGGCGGTGCCGCCGATGCCGAACGCCGCCGCGTTGTCGGACGGCTTGGTGGCGTTCGCGAGGGGGGTGACCTCGTCGGTGCTCGCACCGGCTTCCGCGGCCTGCAATGTCTGTCCCGCACCCGCGGCGCCGAACGCGCCGATGGCGACGGCGGCGATGACGATCCGGCCGCGCAGGGACGACGGAGGCGGGGGCAGACGGTGCTTCTGCACGGCGCGAGGTGCCGCGTTGACGTCTGCCTGGCCGCCGGAGGAGCGGAGGTGGGACAAGACCTGGCCTTCCGTGCTCGGGGAAGTCCGCGATCGGGACCGGGCGGGGGAACCCGGCGAGTCGGTCGGGGGCCCGACTCATTGTTCACTCTCGTGATCAACCTCGACAATGGACCGGAGGGGACGATAGCGGGGGTGGAGCCCTATCGGCAAGCCCCGCATAAGCAATGGGAACCCGGAAAATCGTTAACCTGTTAAATCCTCGGCGGTTTGAGGGGCCGAAAGCTCTCCTACCTGCATGTATAGGAACTTCGGCATGCGTCGAATCGCGCGTTCACACCTCGGTAGCGGTCTGTGTCGAGTGGACTACCCGATACCGAACGAATTCGGGCATTTCCCATTCGTGATGACCCGTGATATGGCCGGTCAGACTGGTCGTTCCGTTCCGGAACAGTGCGTGAGAGGCGTGGCGGATTCGATTACGCGGGGTCACACCGCGAGTCGGGCGCGCACCCGTGCCGCGTCGATCCCCAGTTCCGCGAGCAGTTCGGCGGCCGGGTCGGGGCGGGTGCGGTCCAGCAGCGCGAGGAGCAGGTGGTTCGGCGCGGTGCGGCGGGTGCTCATCGTGGTGGCCTTGACGCCGCGGGCCAGCGCGGCGCGCGCGGTGGACGTGATGGCGCTCAGCGGGACGGGCGGGTGCGGCAGCGGGGTGGCGCGGTCGACCTCGCCGAGCGTGATGCCGAGCGTGAGCAGCGCCCGGCGGTCGAGGTCGTCCAGCGCGGCGCGCGCGGTGTCGAGGTCGACGCCGAGTGCCGCGGCGGGCGGGGACTCGGGGTCGTGGAGCAGCCCGAGGAGGAGGTGTTCCGTGCCGAGCCTGCGGTCGCCGCGGCGACGGGACTCCTCCAGCGCCGCCGCGACCAGGTCGCGGAACGGTCCGGCTGGCCTCATCTGCCGTACTTGGCGTGCGCGGACTGGCGGGACATGCCGAGGGCGTCGCCGATCTGCTCCCACGTCCACCCCTGCTTGCGGGCGTGCGCGACGGACGCGGCCTCGAGTTGCTCGGCGAGCCGGTGCAGCGCGCCCACGGCGCGCAGGCTGACAGCGGGATCGGTCTCGACCACCCGTGTGGAGACGCCTTCCCAGTCCATGGCTGTCAGTCTAGCTTGACTTCCCGCGCTGTCAGCCTAGCCTGACAGCATCGAACGGGGAGGGATCGTCATGAGCGTGGACGTCGTCGTGGTGGGGGCCGGACCGGCCGGGTTGCTGCTCGCCTGCGAGCTGCGGCTGGCCGGGGCGCGGCCGGTGGTGCTGGAGAAGAGGTCGTCGCCGAGCGAGCTGCCGAGGGCGAACGGGCTGGTGGGCGGCATCGTGGACGTGCTGGAGCGGCGCGGGCTGCTGGACCGGTTCCGGGCGGTCAGCCCGTTCGCGGGGCCGATGCCGGGGTTCCCGTTCGGGTCCGTGCCGCTGCGCTTCGGCTCGCTAGCCGACAACCCCGTGCGCGCGGTGCTGATCCAGCAGCCGGAGATCGAGCGGCTGCTCGCCGAGCGGGCCGCCGAACTGGACGTCGAGATCCGGCGCGGCCACGAGGTCCGCGCGCTCGAACAGGACGACGACGAGGTGGTCGTCGACGTCGGCGGACCGGACGGCGACTACCGACTGCGGGCCCGCAACCTGGTGGGCTGCGACGGCGGCCGCAGCCCCGTGCGGACGATGGCGGGCATCGGCTTCCCCGGCACGACCGACCGGGAAGCGCTGCGGATGGGCCACTTCCGGAGCGTGGGCCAGGTCGACTTCGGGCCGGGCTGGCACCGCACCCCGCACGGCCGGGTCATCGTCACGTCGCTGCACCCCGGCGTGCACCTGGTCGGGGTGCGCGAGGACGCGGAGCCGGTCGAGTCCGGCCCGATCCCCCTGGACGAGATGACCGCGAGCCTGCGCCGCGTCCTCGGCCACGACCTGGCGCTCGGCGAGCCGCTGTGGCTGTCGCGGACCACCAGCCAGGCCCGGATCGCCGACCACTACCGCCGCGGCCGGGTCTTCCTCGCGGGCGACGCCGCGCACCTGTTCCCGGCGGGCGGGTCGGCGCTCAACGTCGGCCTGCTCGACGTGGTCAACCTGGGCTGGAAGCTCGCCGCCGACCGGTCGGACCTGCTCGACACCTACGAGGCCGAACGCCGACCCGTCGGGCTACGGGCGTTGACGCAGACCACGGCCCAGGCGGCGCTGGACCGCGTGCAGGGCGAGGAAGGCGTGGCGCTGCGGGCGCTGCTGACCGAGGTGTTCGGCCTGGAGCAGCCGTTGCGGTTCCTGGCCGAGCTGATGCAGGGCTCCGACGTCCGCTACGACCTGCCCGGCGACCCGCACCCGCTGCTGGGCCGGTTCCTGCCGGACTTCCCGCTGATCACGGCCGACGGCCCTACCCGGCTCGCCCGACTGCCCGCGACCGGCCGCCCGGTGCTGCTCGACTTCACCGGCTCCCACGGGCACGCGGCCTGCGAGGTGGTCCGGGTGTGGTCGGACGAGGCTCCCGCCGACGCCCTGCTGCTCCGCCCGGACGGCCACGTCGCGTGGGTCGCGGGCGGAGCGGGACCGGAGGAGGCCATCGCCCGGTGGGTCTGACCCGTCACTCCCCCACGCCGGGCGGCAGGAAGCCGTGGGCGGACAGGTCGAACCAGTTGCCCTCGGGGTCGATGGCGCGGTACTCGGCGAACGGCCGGTCGGTCGCGCGGGCCACCGGCCGGGGCACGCCCGCCTCAGCCAGGCGGTCGGCGGCGGTGTCGACGTCCTCCACGGCGAAGCCGAAGTGGTTGAAGCCGGTGGCGACGTCGCCGTCCAGGCGCTGCTGGATCAGCGCCAGGTTGATGTACCCGTCGGTGAGGAACTGGCTGCCGTCCGGGTCCTGGTGGAACACCTCCATGTCCAGCCGGTCGCGGTAGAAGTCGGCCATGCGCTTGGCGTCCTGGACGACGAAGGCGAGGTGGCGCAGGCGTGGCCTGGTCATGGGGTGGGTCCTTTCGGCACGTTGGGGATCATGTTGTGGAAGGCCGCGATCGACCACTCGCCGTCGCGGAGGGCCACCACGGCCTGGGCGTGGGTCAGGACGCCGAGCGGGACGATGCCGGTGGTGACGTGGACGAGCGCGAGGCGGTCGGTCAACGGCCGGTGCAGCACGAAGTTCGGCACGAGCTTCGTGTCGCGGAAGACGGTGGCGAACAGCCGGGCGTGCACGGCCTCCACGGCGTCCCGGCCGCGCAGGTCCTCGCCGCGCACCGTGACGAAGTCGACGTCCTCGGCGAACACCGAGGCGAACGCGGCGGCGTCACCCGCGGCCCAGCCGTCGGCCATCGTGGCCCACAGCGCGCGCACCCGTTCCTCGCTCACGACCTCACCCCCGCGCGGACCCGCAGCGGGAGCGGTAGGCAGTCCCCGTCCCACGCGGCGACCGAGTAGTAGAGCGAGCCGTGCTGCCGTTCGAGGTAGCAGACGACGTTGATCGGCCAGCCGCAGCCGCGGAACACGTACTCGTCCATGGCCGACGGGCGGTCGCTCAGCGGCCGGTCGCGCTCGGACTCCGGGCCCAGCCGGTGCCAGTCGGGGTGCAGGTGGATCGACCCGAGGATGTCCAGGTCGAGCGCGTCCGCCCGGCGGGAGATGTCCAGCAGGTCCGCCGGGTCGAGCCACCACGCCCGCACGGGGTTCTCGTAGGCCGACCCGAAGCGCGGCACGATCGTGGTCGCGAACTCCTGCCGCGCGGCCTGGCAGGTGCCGCGGGCGTTGCGGCCGAACTCGATCCGCTCGACCAGGTGCGCCCCCTCGGCCCCGGTGCCGAGCAGCACGCCGAAACACGGTCTCGGCTCGTCCGGCGTGATGGACTCGTACTCCTTCGCCGCCGCCGAGAGAAAGCTGTCCAACGCCGTCTCCGAGAACAGCACGGATCGGTCGTCGACTCCTCGGGAAGGGGTTTCGCGCACTTCCAGCACACTGGCCATGTGGGGTAATCCGCTCGTCGGGAATTCCCGGTCGACCGTCCGGGATCGGTGGCGGAAACGTAGCCGGCGCCCGTGGGGCCGACAACCCGCCGAAAGTCAGGGTCACGTCCACCACCTGGGAAAACCCCGAGACGATCACGGGAATGGCGCTATAGCGATGGGCGATAACCTTTCCCGTTCAGAGCCGGTGAACGGGCCCGTAGGATGCGCGCATGCGCCTCGATTTCCGGCATCTCGAACTCGTCGTCGCCATCGCCGAATCGGGGAGCCTGCGCAGAGCGGCGGCACAACTGCACCTCACCCAGCCCGCCGTGACGACGCAGCTCAAGCGCATTGAGCAGCACCTCGGCGGCGCATTGTTCCTGCGGTCCACCGATGGCGTGCTGGCGACGCACACCGGCACGGAATTCGTGCGCGACGCGAAGAAGGTGCTGGACGGCCTGAACGACCTGGAGCGGACGGCGCGGCTGAACGCCCAGCGCGAGTCCGGCGGCCCGTTGAAGGTCGGCGGCATCCCGGCGCAGCAGTTCAGCCTGCTGGTCGACGTGCTGGCGGCCGCGCGCCCCGGCCAGGAGGTCACCAGCCGCACGGTCCGGGAGACGGGCGCGCTGACCGCGCTGCTCGGGTCCGGCGAGCTGGACGTCGCCGTGCTGCGGCGGTTCCCCGGTTTCCCGCTCACGCTGCCCGCGGGTGTCGAGCACCGGCTGCTGCTCGCCGAGCCGCTGTTCGTCGGGGTCCAGGCCGGGCACCGGCTGGCCGACCGCGAGGACGTCCCGCTGGCCGAGCTGGCGGAGGAGAAGTGGGTCATGCCGGACCCCGACGACAGCGGGATGAACGAGTACTTCGCCCGCACGTGCGCGGCGGCGGGCTTCGAGCAGCACATCGCCCACCTGACGACCGAGGCGCACGTGGCGTTCTCGCTCACCGCGTCCGGGCGGGCCGTGTGCGTGCTCTACCCGATCGGCACCGCGCGCGACGGCCTGGCGACGTTGACGCTGGAGGGGAACCCCCTGCACCGGGACATCGTGCTGGCGTGGCGGGTCGACTCGCCGGTCGCGTCGGCGGTGGACGAGCTGTGCGCCGAGGTGGAGCGGCGGTACCTCGACCTGGTTGCGGGCTCGGAGGTCTACGCGCGATGGTGGCGGCGAGGAGGCGCGGACTTCGCCCTCCCCCGTCGGACCTGAGGAGTCACCCGTGCCGATCCGCGGCCTGAACCACGCCGTCCTGTGGGTGCGCGACCCCGCCGCCAGCACCGCGTTCTACGTGGACGTGCTGGGCTTCCGGGTCGTGCACAGCACGCCGCGGTCCGCGTTCCTCCAGGCCCCGGAGTCGGCGAACGACCACGACCTCGGCCTGTTCCAGACCCCCGACCCGGCCCCCAGCACGGCCGGGAACGGCCAGGTCGGCCTCTACCACCTGGCGTGGGAGGTGCCGACCCTCGCGGACCTGCGCGACTGCCGGGACCGGCTGACCGCGGCGGGCGCGCTCGTCGGCTCCAGCGACCACGGCGCCACCAAGGGCCTCTACGGCAAGGACCCCGACGGCCTGGAGTTCGAGGTGTGCTGGCTGGTGCCCCGGCACCTCGTCGACGCCGACGTGCTGGCCCACAAGGGCGACCTGGACGTCGAGGCCGACATCGCCCGCTACGGCGCGGACACCGTCGGCGCGTGCGCCCGGTTCGGCGAACCGGTCAGCTGATCACGCCCTCGACCTCCACCAGCAGCTCCGACCGGCACAGGTTCGCGCGGTGCAGCCGGACCACCGTGCGGGTGCCGAACGCGACCCGGCAGGCCGCGTCCACGGCCGCCAGGTCGGCCGCGTGCCGGACGTACGCCGTCACGCGGTCGAAGTCGCCGAGGCCGTAGTGGGCGCGGATCCCGTGCCTCGCGAGGTTGCGGCCGTGGACCACGCTGGCGATGGTCGAGAACGTGACGTCGAGCTGGCCGTCGAGGTCGCCGGGGTGCGCGGTGCGGTGGCCGGTGATGCTCGCCGTGCCGGAGAGGAACAGCATCCCGCCCTCGGGGCGGTCCAGGTACCCCGCGCGGGAGAACGACGGCGGCTTCGGGCCGTGCTCGGCCGGGTAGCGGTACGCGGGGACCTGGGTCGGGTTCTCGATCGTGGTCAGCCTGCCCGTGCGGGTGGCGAGCAGGCACACCGTCACGCCCTCGTGGGCGGAGCCCACCGCCGACGCCGGGGGCATCGCCGCGGGCACCTCCTCGAACGCCAGCGCGCGGCCGACGCAGAAGTCGCGGTAGACCTCCAAGCCGTCCACCGTGGGGCCGTTGATGTCGCCCAGGTAGTGCCACAGGCGGCAGATCGTCGGGTACCCGGCGCGCTTGGTGAGCGCGAACAGCTCGATGTACAGCGCCCGCACCGCTTCCGCGTACCGCACCGACGGCGGGACGACCGCGCTGACGAACAGGAACCCGTCGCGCTCGGTGTAGCGGAGCCGCCCTTCCGCGGTCCCGGCGAGCCAGGCGTCGCCGAACCCGGTCAGTCCTGTGTGGACACCGAGGTCCGAGGACTGGAGCTCGAGTTCTTCCGCTGGCGCGTCAAGGGTTCCGGTCATGCCGCCAGCATCACCTGCCACCAGGGCGAGCGCCCGACGTTCGGCGAGGGTCTGCCCGATCGGGTGTCGACCGGTCGCCGGGCGTCAGCGCCCGCGGCCTCTGGTGGAGTCCCGCACCACCAGTTCGGGTGAGAAGACGACCGACCGGTGCTCGTGGCCGTCCTCGCCGGAGGTCTCCTCGATCAGCAGCCGCGCGGCCGTCTCGCCGATGCGCGCGGCGGGCTGCCGGATCGACGTGAGCGGCACGGCCGCCGCGGAGGCGAACTCGATGTCGTCGTAGCCGACGATCGCCACCTCCTCCGGGACGCGGACGCCCGCCGCCACCATCGCCTGGAGCACGCCCAGCGCGAGCAGGTCGTTGGCGCAGAACACCGCCGTCGGACGCGGGTCGAGGGCGAGGATCCGGGCTCCGGCGTCCCGGCCGGACGCCACGTCCAGCGCGGCCACCTCCAGCACGGTCAGGTCGTGCTCGGGGACCTCGGCGAGCGCCTTGCGGACACCTTCCTCGCGCTCGCGGCACTGCACCAGCACGGACGGGCCGTTGACGAACGCGATCCGGGTGTGGCCCTCGTCGGTCAGGTGCCGGGCGGCCAGCGCGCCGCCGAGCACGTCGTCGACCGAGACCGAGCAGCACTCGCCGCCGGTCGCCTTGCGGTCCACGAACACGTACGGGATGCCGCTGCGCCCCAGGCCCTCCGTCGCCGTGCCGACCGGGCTGAGCAGCACGCCGCGCACCCGCTGCTCGGCGAGCATCGCCAGGTAGGACGTCTCGCGGTCGACGCGCTGGGCGCTGTTGCAGGTGATCATGTTGAGGCCCGCCTCGTGCGCCGCCTCCTCCGCGCCGCGCGCCACGTCCACGAAGAACGGGTTGCCGAGGTCCAGCACCAGCAGGGCGAGCGTGCGGCTGCTGCCCGCGCGGAGCTGGCGGGCGGACTCGTCGCGGACGTAGCCGAGTTCCTCGATGACCGAGTTGACGCGCGAGCGGGTCGCGGCGGAGACGACGTGCGGGCGGTTGACCACGTTCGAGACCGTGCCGATGGAGACGCCCGCTCGACGGGCGACGTCCTTGATGCCGACCATGTCACCCGAACCCTTGCTCCGCGCCACAGCGAACCCTAACATGCGAGTGAAACGTTTCAATCCGGCGTGGACCAGGCGAGGTGGAGCGCGTGAGCGCGGTGCGGGAACTGCTCGACCGGTCGAACCGACTGGGTTCCGACCCGGCGAACACGAACTACGCGGGCGGCAACACCTCCGCGAAGGGCACGGCCGTCGACCCGGTCACCGGGAAGCCGGTGGACCTGCTGTGGGTCAAGGGATCCGGCGGCGACCTCGGCACGCTCACCGAGGCGGGGCTGGCCGTGCTGCGGCTGGACCGGGTGCGCGGCCTCGTGGACGTCTACCGGGGCGTGGAGCACGAGGACGAGATGGTGGCGGCGTTCGACCACTGCCTGCACGGGCGGGGCGGGGCCGCGCCGTCGATCGACACCGCGATGCACGCGCTCGTGGACGCGGCGCACGTCGACCACCTGCACCCGGACTCCGGGATCGCGTTGGCCACGGCCGTGGACGGGGAGAAGCTGACCGAGCGGTGCTTCGGCGACCGGGTCGTGTGGGTGCCGTGGCGGCGGCCGGGTTTCCAGCTGGGACTGGACATCGCGCGGATCAAGGCCGAGCACCCCGAGGCCATCGGCTGTGTCCTGGGTGGACACGGGATCACCGCGTGGGGCGAGACGTCGGCCGAGGCCGAGGCCCGGTCGTTGGAGATCATCCAGGGTGCCGCGGCCTTCCTCGCCGAGCACGGCAAGGCCGAGCCGTTCGGGCCGGAACTGCCCGGCTACCAAGCACTTCCGGACGCCGAACGCCGGGCGCGCGCCGCCGCGCTGGCCCCGTTGCTGCGCGGTCTGGCGTCCACCGACGACCGGCGGATCGGGCACTTCACCGACGCTCCCCCGGTGCTGGACTTCCTGGCCAGGGCGGAACACCCGCGGCTCGCCGCGCTCGGCACGTCGTGCCCGGACCACTTCCTGCGCACCAAGGTCCGGCCGCTGGTGCTGGACCTGCCGCCCACGGCCCCGCTGGACGAGGTGAAGACCCGGCTGCGCGAGCTGCACGAGGCCTACCGGAACGACTACCGCGCCTACTACGAGCGGCACGCGCTGCCGGACTCCCCCGCGATGCGCGGCGCGGACCCGGCGATCGTGCTGGTCCCCGGCGTCGGCATGTTCTCCTACGGCGCGGACGCGCAGACCGCGCGGGTGGCGGGCGAGTTCTACCTCAACGCCATCGAGGTCATGCGCGGCGCGGAAGCGGTGTCCACCTACGCGCCGATCGACGAGGCCGAGAAGTTCCGCATCGAGTACTGGGCCCTGGAAGAGGCGAAGCTGGCGCGGCGGCCCAAGCCCGCGCCGCTGACCGGCCGGGTCGCGTTCGTGACCGGGGCGGGATCGGGCATCGGCAAGGCCATCGCGGCCCGGCTCAAGGCCGAGGGGGCGTGCGTGGTCGTGGCCGACCGCGACGCCGACGCCGCGGCGACCGTGGCGGGTGAGCTGAAGTCCGTCGCCGTGACCGCGGACGTCACCGACGAGGACCAGATCGCCGCCGCGCTCGACGCGGCCGTGCTCGCCTACGGCGGCGTGGACCTGGTGGTCAACAACGCGGGCCTGTCGATCTCGAAGCCGCTGCTGGACACGACCGTCGAGGACTGGGACAAGCAGCACGACGTGATGGCGCGGGGGTCGTTCCTGGTCGCCAAGCACGCGGCGCGGGTGATGATCGACCAGGGCTTCGGCGGCGACATCGTCTACATCGCCAGCAAGAACGCCGTGTTCGCCGGTCCCGCCAACATCGCCTACAGCGCCGCGAAAGCCGACCAGGCCCACCAGGTCCGACTGCTGGCCGCCGAACTCGGCGAGCACGGCATCAAGGTCAACGGGGTCAACCCGGACGGCGTGGTGCGCGGGTCGGGGATCTTCGCGGGCGGGTGGGGCGCGCAGCGCGCCGAGGTCTACGGCGTGCCGGAGGAGAAGCTGGGCGAGTTCTACGCGCAGCGCACCCTGCTCAAGCGCGAAGTGCTGCCGGAGCACGTGGCGCACGCGGTGTTCGTGCTCACGACGCTGACCCACACCACCGGCCTGCACGTGCCCGTGGACGCGGGCGTGGCCGCGGCGTTCCTGCGATGAGGCGGTTCGCGGCGGTCGACCTGGGCGCGGGCAGCGGCCGGGTCATCGTCGGCGAGGTCGAGGCGGACTCCGTGGCGCTGCACGAGGTCCACCGGTTCCCCAACCGGCCGGTGTCGGTCGGCGGCACGCTGCACTGGGACGTCCTCGGGCTGTACCGGGAGGTCGTCGAGGGGCTGCGCAAGGCCGGTCCACTGGACGGGATCGGCGTGGACTCGTGGGCCGTGGACTACGGACTCGTGGACGATGGCGGGGCGCTCGTGGGCAACCCCGTGCACTACCGCGACGAGCGCACGGCGCCCGCCGTCCGCCGTGCTCTCGTCGCGCTGCCCGCGTCACGGCACTACGCCGCCACGGGCATCCAGTTCCAGCCGTTCAACACGGCGTTCCAACTGCTGGCCGAGCGGTTCACCGGGACGACCGCGCTGCTGATCCCGGACCTGATCTCGTTCTGGCTCACCGGTCTGCGCGGCACGGAGATCACCAACGCGTCCACGACCGCGCTGCTCGACCCGCGCACCCGCGCGTGGTCGGCGGAGGTCGCGGACGCGCTGGGCGTGGACACCGGGCTGTTCGCGCCGCTGCGGGAGCCCGGCACGGTGATCGGGCCGGTGCTGCCCGAGATCGGCCTGGACCGCGAGGTCCCGGTGTTCGCGGTCGGCTCGCACGACACCGCGTCCGCCGTGGTCGCGGTGCCCGCGAAGGACGAGCGGTTCGCCTACATCTCCTGCGGCACCTGGTCACTGGTCGGCGTGGAGCTGGCCGAGCCGGTGCTGACCGAGGCGAGCCGCGCGGCGAACTTCACCAACGAGCTGGGCGTGGACGGCACGATCCGGTACTTGCGCAACGTGATGGGCCTGTGGCTGCTCCAGGAGTGCCACCGCGAGTGGGGCACGACCGACCCCGGCGCGCTGCTCGCCGAGGCCGCCGCGCTGCCGCCGTCGCCCACCGTCGTGGACGCGACGGACTCCCGCTTCCTCGCGCCCGGCGACATGCCCGCCCGGCTCACCGCCGCCTGCGCCGAGACGGGCGGGCCCGTGCCGTCGACCAGGGCGGAACTGGTGCGGTGCGTGCTCGACAGCCTGGCGCTGGCGCACCGGGACGCGGTCGCCGACGCCGTGCGGCTGTCCGGGAAGCAGGTCGACGTCGTGCACGTCGTCGGCGGTGGCGCCCGGAACGCGCTGCTGTGCCAGCTGACGGCCGACGCCTGCGAGCTGCCCGTGGTGGCGGGCCCGGTGGAGGCGTCCGCGCTGGGCAACGTGCTGGTTCAGGCGCGCGCCGCCGGGGCTCTCACGGGCGACCTGCGGGACGTCGTCCGCGCCGCGGAGTCGCTGGTCCGGTACGAGCCTCAGACCCGGTGGCCCACGGTGACGTCGACGTAGGCGGGCACCTCCTCGTGCCGATCGCCGACGGACAGCGTGCCGCTCGGCTCGAACAGCAGGATCCGCGCGCCGCCGTCGGACGACGGCTTGTGGAACACGCCGCGCGGCACCACGAACACCGAGCCGCGCGGCAGCGTGACGACCCGCTCTCCCCCGTCCTCGCGCAGGCCGATGGCGAGTTCTCCGTCCAGCACCAGGAAGAACTCGTCGGTGTCCTCGTGGACGTGCCAGACGTGCTCGCCCTTCACCTTGGCGATCCGGACGTCGTAGTCGTTGACGTTCGCGAGGATGCGCGGGCTCCAGATGGCGTCGAAGGTGGCGTAGGCGGTGTCGATGTCGATCGGCTGGGCGCTCATGCGCCCATCGTGGGCGATGGCGGGCGACGGCCGTGAGTGCTAGGAATCGCACATGTCGCAAGAATCCTCGCACCGGGTGGCGGTGCTCGTCGACCACGGCTCGAACCCGTTCGAACTGGGCGTGGCGACCGAGCTGTTCGGGCTGCGCCGCCCCGAACTCGACCGCGACTGGTACGACTTCACCCTCTGCGCCGCCGCGCCCGCCGTGACCATGCACCTCGGCCTGTTCACGCTGTCCGACGTGGCGGGCCTGGAGGCGGCCGACGCCGCCGACACTCTGATCGTGCCCAACCGCCCGGACCCGGACGTGCCCGCGAGCCCGGCCGTGCTGGCGGCGATCCGCCGTGCGTTCGACCGCGGCGCGCGGCTGGTGAGCTTCTGCACCGGCACGTTCACCCTCGCCGAGGCGGGGGTGCTGGACGGGCGGCGGGCCACCACGCACTGGCGGTGGGCCGACGAGTTCGTCCGGACGTATCCGCGGGTCGCGCTGGAACCCGATGTGCTGTTCGTGGACGACGGGCAGGTGCTCACGGCGGCGGGCAGCGCGGCGGCGCTGGACCTCGGCCTGCACCTGATCCTGCGCGACCACGGGGCCGAGGTCGCCAACGCCGTGAGCCGCAGGCTGGTCTTCAGCGGCCACCGCGACGGTGGGCAGCGCCAGTTCGTCGAACGCCCGGTGCCGACCGTGCCCGACTCGTCGCTCGCCCCCGTGCTGGCCTGGGCGCGCGAACGCCTCGACCACCCGCTGACCGTCGCCGACCTCGCCGCGCGGGCCGCCACCAGCCAGGCCACGCTGCACCGCCGGTTCCAGGCCGAACTGGGCACGACCCCGTTGGCGTGGCTGACGACCGAGCGGATCACGTTGGCGTGCAGGCTGATCGAACGCGGCGAGGTCCGGCTGGACCGCGTGGCGACCGCCAGCGGCTTCGGCACGGCCGCGAACCTGCGCGCTCAGCTGCGCAGGCACACCGGCCTCACCCCGTCCGCCTACCGCCGTCGATTCGGCCCCGCCGCCTGAGCGGCCCACTACGCTGCGCGCCATGACCTGGCTGATCCGCTTCGCCCTGTGCCTGCCCCTGCTGGTCACGGGCTGCGGCAGCACCCCGACGCCCGCCGCGCCGGACGACACCGGGGCGGTGCACAAGGCGTTCGAGACCTACACGAAGGCCGCGCTGGCGAAGGACGGCGCGACCGCGCAGGGGGTGCTCGCGAGCACCGTGTCGGACTACTACGACAAGGCGCGCGGGTTGGCGTTGACCGGCACCGAGGCCGACCTGGCCACGATCTCGCCCACGCGGCGGCTGACGGTCTACGTGCTGCGCGCGGAGGTCGAACCCGGCGCGCTGCGCGACGGGAAGCCCGCCGACCTGGTCAAGGCGTCGTTCGACAAGGGGTTGGTCGGCGAGAACGGGATCACCGACCTGGTGCTGGGCAAGGTCGTCGTGACCGGGGACAAGGCCGTGGCCCCGGCCGTGATCGGCGGTCAGGAAGCGCCCTACCACGTCGAGTTCCTCCGGGAGCAGGGCGCGTGGAAGGTGGACATCGTGCCGCTGATGGCACTGGCGGACGAGGGGTTCGGCGAGGCGGCCAAGAACCAGGGCTCGACGGTCGAGTCGATGGTCGACGGCATCCTCGTGTCCAAGTACGGCCCGGAGAAGGCGGCCGCGCTGCACCAGCCGATCACCGGCTAGTGCGACTCGCGGGACACCTGGTGCCCGCTGGACCCGGTGAGGAAGTCCAGGTCCGCGCCGGTGTTCGCCTGCTGCACGGTCTGCACGTACAGGCGTTCCCACCCGCGCTGGGGGTTGGCGTAGGCGTCCACGGTCGCCTGGTCCGGCGTGCGCAGCGCCAGTTCGTCGCCGGGCACGTCCAGGTCGAGGCGGCGGCGGTCGATGTCGAGGACGATGAAGTCGCCGGTCCGCACCAGCGCCAACGGCCCGCCCGCGGCGGCTTCCGGTGACACGTGCAGCACGACGGTGCCGTACGCGGTGCCGCTCATGCGCCCGTCGCAGATCCGCACCATGTCCCGCACGCCCTGCTGGAGCAGCTTCTGCGGCAACGGCATGTTCGCCACCTCCGGCATGCCGGGATAGCCCTTGGGACCGCAGCCGCGCAGCACCAGCACCGAGTCCGCGTCCACCTCCAGGTCGGGGTCGTCGATGCGGGCGTGCATGTCCTCGATCGAGTCGAACACCACCGCGCGCCCCCGGTGGCTCAGCAGGTGCTCCGACGCGGCGGCGGGCTTCACCACGGCGCCGTCCGGGGCCAGGTTCCCGTACAGCACGGCGATCCCGGCGTGCGGCAGCAGCGGTTCGGCGCGGGGCCGGATGACCTCGCGGTCGAAGATCTCCGCGTCGTCCAGGTAGTCGACCAGCGGCGTGCCGGTCACGGTGATCGCGGTCGGGTCGAGCAGGTCGCGCACCTCCCGCAGCACGGCGTGCAGGCCGCCCGCGCGGAAGAAGTCCTCCATCAGGAACCGGCCCGCGGGTTGCAGGTCCACCAGCAGCGGGATGTCCGACCCGGTGCGGTCGAAGTCGTCCTGCGTCAGCTCCACGCCCAGCCGCCCGGCGATGGCCAGCAGGTGCACGACGGCGTTGGTCGACCCGCCGATCGCGGCCAGCGCGACGATGGCGTTGAGGAACGACCCGCGCGTCAGCACCTCGGCGGGCGTGCGCCCGGCGGCGACCATCTCCACGGCCAGCCGCCCGGTCTCGTGGGCACTCTCCAACAGCCTGCTGTCCGCGGCGGGCGTGCCCGCGAGACCGGGCAGCACCATGCCGAGCGCCTCGGCCACCAGGCCCATGGTCGACGCGGTGCCCATCGTGTTGCAGTGGCCGCGGCTGCGGATCATCGACGACTCGGAGCGGATGAACTGCCGCTCTGACAACGTCCCCGCCCGCACCTCCTCGGACAGCCGCCACACGTCCGTGCCGCACCCGAGCGCCACGCCGCGGAACGTGCCGGTCAGCATCGGCCCGCCCGGCACGACCACCGCGGGCAGCCCGACCGACGCGGCGGCCATCAGCAGCGACGGGATGGTCTTGTCGCAGCCGCCCATCAGCACGACGCCGTCGATGGGGTTGGCGCGCAGCATCTCCTCCGTCGCCATCGCGGCCATGTTGCGCCACAGCATGGCCGTCGGCCGCACCAGCGTCTCCCCCAGCGACACGACCGGCAGGTTCAACGGGATCCCGCCCGCCTCGTACACGCCCTGCTTGACGCTCTCCGCCACCTCGTTCAGGTGGGAGTTGCACGGCGTCAGGTCCGACGCGGTGTTGGCGATGGCGATGTGCGGCCGCCCGTCGAACGCGTGCGCGGGCAACCCGCGCCGCATCCACGCCCGGTGGATGTAGGCGTTGCGGTCGTTTCCCGCGTACCACTGGGAACTGCGCTGCTCGGGCACCGGCCGCCACCTTCCGACTACGTCGTCGACCCTGCCGCCAGCCTAGGCATCCGCGACGGTCATCGCCTCCCTCAGCAACGGGTACGTCCTGGCGCGCATCGCTTCCTCGTAGCGGCCGACGGCGACGGAGAGGTCGGTGTAGCCGCGGGCCGCGTCGCTCAGGGCGGTGGTCAGGGACGCGGCGTCGCGCAGCGCGCTGTTGGCGCCGTCGCCGAGCATCGGGGGCATGGCGTGGATCGCGTCGCCGAGGACCGTGACGTTGCCCGGTGACCACGGGTCCGTGGGCAGGACCATGCGGGTCGTCTTCGGCATGATCGTGTCCGGCAGGACGCCGTCCACCAACTGCTGGAGGCCGGGGTGCCAGTCGGTGACGGCCTTGCGCATCACGTCGTGCAGTTCCGGGCCGGACGCGGCGAAGATGTCGATCCCGGCGGCCGCCGGTTCGACGCTCACCGAGACGTAGTCCTCCACGGCGTCGACCGGCATCTCGGCGGTGAACGGGTGGCGGGGGCGGAACAGGCCCGCGGCCATGAGGGTGCCCGCGGGGTCGACGGTGATCACGAAGCTGTCCTGGAAGGCGTCCGGCAGCGCCCGCTCGACCGCCGGGGTCAGCGGGGAGCGGGACAGCAGGACGTCCCGGACCAGGACGGCCGTCTCGACGTCCGGGAGGAACTGGCGGCGGACCGCGGAGTTGATGCCGTCCGCGGCGACCAGCACGTCGCCGTGCGCGAGTTCGCCGTTGTCCAGCTCGATCGTGACGCCGTCGGCCGTTGAGCGGTAGCCGACGACCTCGCGGCCGAAGCGGACGCGGTCCTCGATCCCGTGCAGCATGATCTGGCACAACGCGCGCCGGTGGACGGTCGTGTGCGGGGTGACCGGGTCGTTGGACGGGCCGAGGTGCGGTTTGACGGCCAGCTCGTGACCGAGGTGGTTCTGGATCACCAGCACGTCGCGGCGCGGGGTCGGGCGGGACGTGCGCACGTACAGGTCGTAGAGGTCGTCCGGCAGGCACGCCCGCAGGCCGTTGCCGCCGTCGGCGTTCATGTGCAGCAGGTACCCGCCGGGCGTGAGGCCCGGACTCCGCTCGTACACCGCGCAGCTGATCCCCGCCCGGCGCAACCCCTGCGCGAGGCACAGCCCGCCGACGCCTCCACCCGCGATCAGGACGTGCACGACGCCTCCGCCCGCACCACGTGCGCCCGTGACCCGGCGGCGCGCTCGTCCGCGCTGACGACCAGCACGACGTCCGCCCGGCCTTGCCCGACCAGGTCCCGCGCGTAGGCGTCGGCGATGGCGGCCGAGTCCTCGCCGGTGGTCACGGCCGACAGCGGGCCCTTGACGCCGAGCGCCTGGCCGACGTAGCCCGCCGTGACGCTGGCGACGATGTTCGGCGCCGTCACGGGGCTGAGCTGGCGCAGTTCGTCGCGCTCCCGCAGCGCGAACAGCTCCTCGATCGTGCCGAGCGGTCCGGTGGCGGTGGCGAACACCAGGCCGACGCGCTCGGGGTCGGGGTGGTTCTCCGCGTCGTACCCGGCGTTCCGCCAGGCGGCGGTGCCCGCGGCCAGGGCGAGGGCGCCCAGGTCGTCCATCCGGCCCGCGTACGCGCGGGGGATCATCCCCGTGGCGGTGGCGATGTCGGCCACCGCGGCCTCGCCGACCACCTGCACCGGTCGGGGCGGTGGGTCGACGACGTCGCGGGGACGGCGGCCCAGCACCACGACGGCGTTGGCGCCGCCGAACGCCAGGGAGTTCGACACGGCCACGTCGACCACGGCCTCGCGGGCGTGGTCGGGCACGATGTCCCACTCGCTCGACGCGTCGGCGTTGGCCGTGGGCGGCAGCGTCCGGTCGCGGATCGCGAGCGCGGTGATCGCGGCCTCCACGACGCCCGCCGCGCCCAGGGTGTGGCCGAACTGGGGCTTGGAGCTGCTGACCGGCGGGGCGTCCGCGCCGAACAGGGCGCGCAGCGCGGCCAGTTCCGCGGTGTCGTTGGCCGGGGTGCCGGTGCCGTGGCCGTTCACGTAGTCCACGTCCGCGGGCGCGACGCCCGCGTCCAGCAGGGCGAGGCGCATGGCCCGGTGCAGGCCCTCGCCGCTGGGCGGCGGCGACGTGACGTGGAAGGCGTCCGAGGTCAGGCCGTAGCCGTTGACGTACGCGACGACGTCCTCCGCCGCCGGGTCGACCTCGAGGAGCAGGACGGCCGCCCCCTCGCCGAGGTTGACGCCCGCGCTGCCGCCGTACGGGCGCGACGGCGCGGGGTCGAGGGCCTTCCAGCTGTGGAAGGTCGCCATGGTGGTCACGGTGAGCGTCTCCACGCCGATGACGACCATCGCCCGAGCGCGGCCCGAACGCAGGACGTCCACGGCGTAGCAGAGGGCGTTCGTCCCGGCGACGCAGCCGGTGCCGAAGACGACCTTCGGGCCGGTCGCGCCGAGCGCGTGGGCCACCTCGTCGAGCACGGCGTAGGGCTTCCCGGTCAGCCACGCGGCCTCCGGGGCCCCGTTGGTGCCGATGACCACGCCGGTGCCGGGCGGGAGGTCCCGGCCCGCCAGGGAGGCGACGAGCGGGGCGAGTACGTCGGGGCCGTCGATCTCGGACACGTACGCGCCGTCGAACCGCTCGGCGGCGTGGACGGCGGTGGCGCCGCGCCGGACCTGGCTCCACGTCTCCTCGACGTCGGAGCCGAACCCGGTGGCGAGCGCGATCCCGGTGATGGCGATGGCTGGTGTCATCCGCGCGTTTTTCCCGTCTCACTGCGGTCGATGGTGGACACGATGCGGACGTCGTGCGGCGCGAGCCCCCACGACTTGAGGGCGACGCGGACCGACGACGAGAGGTTCGGCGGGGCGGGCGCGGCCGGGACGACGAGCACGGTGAAGTTCTCCCCGCGCACGGCGTCGTCCACCGCCACGCAGGCCACGTCCTCGCACGGCACGGCGTCGCGAAGCCGGTGCTCCACGTCGTCCAGGTGGACCCGCACGCCGTTGATCTTGCGGAGCCGGTGCCGCTTGCCGTGGAAGCGGAAGTGCCGGTCGTCGAGGAGCTCGACGAAGTCGTCGGTGCCCCACGTGGTCAGCCCCTCGGCCAGCCGGGGCCCGGACACCACGAGCGGCACCTCCCCCGCCGTGCCGTCGTGCAGCACGGTGACGTCGTCGAAGAGGGTCCACGGCCGGTCGCGGTCGCGGCGGTGGGCGATGCCCCCGCTCTCGGTGGAGCCGAAGATCTCGGTGACGCGCACCCGTTCCGGCCCGAGGGCCGCGGCCACCGCGTCCGCGCCGGGCGGCAGGGTCGCGGTGCTGTGCAGGATCGCGATCTCGGCGGCGCCCGCGAGGACGTCCCGGTGGCGTTCCAGGAGCCGGAACGTCCACGGGATCGCCGTCACCCCGAGCACCCGGCCCGCCACCTCGGCGGGCGGCGCGTCGAGGCCGGGCTGGTACCAGACCGGGACGCCCAGCACGGCGGGCAGCACGAGCGTCGTGAGCAGCCCGTACAGGTGCGACGGCGGCGCGAACGCCAGGGTCAGCCCGACCGGGCTGTCGTGCCAGAGCCCGGCGAGCACGACCGCCTCGTCGAGCAGTTGGTCGCGGGTGCGGGTCCACTCCCGCGGCTCGCCGGTGGACCCGGAGGTCCGCACCGCCACCCGGTCGGGCACCTCGGAGCGCAGCAGCTCCGAGCGTTCGGTGGGCGAGAGCCGGTCCCAGCGCACGTGCCACCCGCCGGCAGGCACGCTCGGGTCGGGGGTTCGTAAGTAGTGGCGCAGCACCCGCTCCGGCGCCAGTTCGGCGCTCACGCCGGGGCGCCGAGCTTGCGCACGACCCAGTCCGCGAGGGCATCGAGCGTGTCCAGCTGCCCGGCCCGCTCGTCCAGGCTTAGCGGGCCCGACCCCAGCTCCTGCTCCAGCCTGCCGATGGCGTCGAGCTTCGCGAGGCTGTCGTAGATCCCGTCCGGGACGTCCAGCAGCGGCTGGTCGACGGGCCAGCCGTCGAGGCTGGTGCGCATCGCGTGCGCCACCGCCGCCCGGACTAGCGGCTCGACCTCGGCCTTGTCCTTCACGTTCCGCATCGGTCGTCCTTTCCTCGCGGGTGTGGGTCAGCCGCCCATGGCCGAGACGCCGCCGTCGATGACGACGTTGGCGCCGTTGATGTACGGGGCCTCGTCGGAGGCGAGGAACAGCGCGAGGTTCGCGACCTCCCGCGGGTCGCAGGTCCGCCGCGACGGGGTCATCTTCATGAGGTCGTCGAACTCGCCCGCGTCGATGTGGTGCTGGGTGGCCTCGCTGCGGACCATCGCGGGGCTGATGGCGACCGCCCGGATGCCGTGGTCCGCGCCCGCCGCGGCCAGGTGCTTCGTCATGGCGATGACCGCGCCCTTGGTCGCGCCGTGCGGCAGCATCGGGTGGAACAGCACGCCCCGCTCGCCCGCCACCGAGCCCATGTTGATCACCACGCCGCCGCCGCGGGCCTTGAGGTGCGGCCACGCCGCCCTGGTGCACAGGTAGGGCAGGTCCAGCTCGTGCCGGACGGTGAAGTACCAGTCGTCCAGCGGTTGCTCGTCGAACGGCCCGTTGCGCAGGCCGCCCGCGTTGTTGACCAGGATGTCGATCCCGCCGAACGCCTCCACGCCCGCGTCGACCCACGCCCGCGCCCCCGCCGGGTCGGAGAGGTCGACCGGCGCGAGGAACTCCATGACGCCGCCCGCCGCGCGCACCTCGCGGGCCGTCTGCGCCCCGGTCTCCGCGCGGCGCGTGGAGCCGAAGACCCTGGCGCCCTCCGCCGCGAACACCGAGGCCATCAGACCACCGATGCCGTTCGGCCCGGTGCCGCTGATGAATGCGACTTTTCCTTCGAGTCTTCCTGGCATGGGCATCCGTCCGTAGGTCCTCTCTCCAGCCTTATCACATCCGGAGAAAATCACACATGATGAGACATGAAGTTGCCATTCGGATTCACCGAAAAAACCGTAGCAGCACGCGCGACGCACGGGAAAGAGTGATGACGACCACCCGCATTCACCCTTCCGGACTTCCGACCGCTCCCGTTCGGCGCGCTACGGTGGTCGGGAAGGACCGAGTCGGGAAACGCCGAACAGCGCGTCATGAAATGACATTCACGTTCTCCGAAGTGGACGGTAAAGCCCCGCCATGACTCCCTCCCCATCGGCCGTGCCGGAACCGTTGAGCGCGGAATTCCTGAAGTGCCCGCTGCCGACGTACGCGCACCTGCGGTCGGCCGATCCGGTGTCGCCGATCGCGCTGCCGGGCGGTGGCCGCGCCTGGCTCGTCACCCGCTACGCCGACGTCCGGCACGGGCTGAGCGACCCGCGGCTGTCCAACGACCAGTCCCGGCTCTCGATGGCCACGCCGTTCGACGCGCTGCCCGCGGAACTGCGGTCGGCGACCGTGCGGGACGTGCAGAACACCGACCCGCCGGACCACACCAGGCTGCGCGCACTGCTCGCGCCCGCGTTCTCGGCGGCCGCCGCCGAACGGCTGCGCCCCCGCCTGGTGGCGCTGGCGAACGAGCTGATCGACGCGTTCGCGGGCCGGGAGGTCGTCGACCTCGTGGCGGACTACGCGGCGCCGTTCGCGGGCCGGGCGCTGGCCGAGGTCTGCGGCATCCCCGAACACGAGTACGCCCGCTTCCAATCGCTGGCGAACGCCGTGGTCACGGCGATCCACGGCGGTTCCCCGGAGGCCCTGGTCGCCCCCGCGACGGAGCTGCACGGCTACATCGGCGACCTGCTCGCCGCCCGGCCCGCCGAGCCGTCCGACGACGTCCTCTCGGACCTGGTGCGCGCCAACCGCGACGGCCTGCTGAGCGGCGACGAGCTCAGCTCCACGGTGTTCGGCCTGCTCAACGCGGGTCAGGAGGGCACGGCCAACCTCATCGGCAACGGCCTGCACCTGCTGCTCACGCACCCCGCCGAGCTGGCGCGGCTGCGCGCCGACCCCGGCCTGCTGCCGACGGCGGTCGAGGAGTTCGCCCGCCTCACCGCGCCGCTGGACCTGCCGATCTTCCGGTCCGGCGCGGTCGACGTCGAGTTCGGGGCCACGACCGTCCCGGCCGGTGAGCCGATCATGTTCTCGCTGCTCTCGTCCGGCCACGACGGGGAACGGTTCCCCGACCCGACCGCGCTGGACGTGGGTCGTACGGACAACCCGCACCTGGCCTTCGGCCGGGGAACGCACTTCTGCCCCGGCGCCCCGTTCGGCCGGGTCCAGGTGCGCGTGGCGATCGGCGAACTGCTCGCGCGCACGGGTGGCGCGCTGCGGCTCGCGGTGCCCGCGGACCGGATCGCCCGCCGCCCGAGCGTGGTCACCCGCGCCCTCGACGCCCTGCCCGCCCACCTCGGCTAGGAGGACCGCCGGCATGCACGTCGCCTTCACGTCCGTGCCCGCGGCGGGGCACGTCCACCCCGGACTGGGCTTGGTCGCCGAACTCGCGCGGCGCGGCCACCGGGTCAGCTACGCGACCACCGAGCCGTTCGCCGAGCGCGTGGCCGCGGCCGGGGCGGACCCGGTGCCGTACACCCCGTCGCCGGGGTACGGCCGCCCGGTGACCGACCTGGTGGACGTCATGGAGATGCTGCTCGACGAGGTCGTCCACGTCCTGCCGCAGGTCGAGGCGGCCTACCGCGGTGACGAGCCGGACGTCGTGGTGCACGACTCGGCGGCGCATCACGCGCCAGTACTGGCCGACCGGTGGGGCGTGCCCGCGGTCCAGCTCAACCCCACGATCATCCCGCTGGACGGCGGCGAGATCCTCGGCTCCGGCGAGCGCGCGACCGCGTTCCGGCGGCGCTACCAGGCGTTTCTCGACGCCGAGGGCGTCACGCGGGACCTGGACGACTTCCTGTTCCGCCCCCGGCGGAGCATCGTGACGGTCCCCCGTTCCTTCCAGCTCGACCCCGACCGGTACGGCGACGAGTTCACCTTCGTCGGGCCGCTGGCCGCGCCGCGCGCGACCGGCGCGTGGACGCCACCGGACGACCGCCCGGTGCTGCTGATCACCCTGGGGTCGGTGTACACGGCCGACCCGGAGTTCTTCCGGCTGTGCCTGGAGGCGTTCGGCGGGCTCGACCGGCACGTCGTGCTGGCGGTCGGCGACCACGTCGACCCGGCCGACCTGGGCCCGATCCCGGCGAACACCGCCGTCCACGCCTGGGTGCCGCAGACCGAGGTGCTGGCCCACGCGGCGGCGTTCGTCACGCACGCGGGCATGGGCGGGACCATGGAGGCCCTCCGCGCCGGGGTGCCGCTGATCGCCGTCCCCCAGGCGGTCGACCAACTGCTGATCGGCCCGATGATCGCCCGCCTCGGCGTCGGCGAGCACCTGCCGAGGGCCGATGTCACGGTCGAGAGGCTGCGCGCCGCGCTCGCCGCCGTCACCACCGACACCGTGGGACGGCGTGTTCAGGAGGTGCGACGGGAAATCCTCGCCCTTGGTGGCGTCGCCGAGGCGGCCGACATCGTCGAAAAAGAGGCGCACGGCGTCTGACAGCGCTTTTCCCATTCAGCGATTGCCCGGAGGACGAGTGATGACGACCGAATTCGACGTGCGCACCATTCCCCTGCTGACCATTCCTGGCCGACTTGTGCCATCTTTTCTCGAACAAGCCTCGGGTCCGGTCGAGGTTGCCGTGGACGACGAGAGCACGAACCTGGTCGCGACCTGTCGCGCATTCGTGCTCGACCGGCTTTCGACAGGGCAATCGATCTACGGAATGACCACCGGTTTCGGCCCTCTCGTGGCGTATTCCGGTCGTGCGGAACTCTCCGACCAGGCCGAGAACACCCTCAACCACCTCACCGCGGGCCACGGCCCGGACCTGGAGCCCGCGGTCGTCCGGGCGGCCCTGCTCGCCCGGCTCTGGTCGTTGTCGCAGGGCCGGTCCGGGGTGTCCGTCGCGGTGATCGACGCGCTCGCCGCGATGCTGCGCACCGACTTCTCCCCCGCCGTGCCCCGACTGGGCTCGGTCGGCGCGAGCGGCGACCTCGTGCCGCTCGCCCACGCCGCCCAGGCGTTGCGCGGGAACGGGTTCGCCTACCTCGGCACGACCAGGCTGCCCGCGGACGTCGCCCTGCGCGAGGCGGGCCTCCGGCCGCTCGAACTGGACGGCCGCGACGCGCTGGGCCTGGTCAACGGCACCTCGCTGACCGCGGCGGCGGCCGGGCTCGCGGTCGCCTCGGTGGCGCGCTCGCTGGTGGTGGCGCAACTGCTGTCCGCGGTGATGGCGGACGTGCTGGGCTGCGCGCCGCTGTACCTGTCGGAGCACCTCCTGACCGCGTTCGGCCACGAGCCCGCGGGCCGGGTCGCCCGCCGGATGCGGCACCTGCTCGCCGGGTCGACGCCCAGCGGCCTGCGCGGCCTCCAGGAGCCGTACAGCATCCGCTGCGTCCCCCAGCTGCTCGGCGCGGTCGCCGGGTCGGTCGACCACGTGACGGCGGTCGTCGAGGCCGACCTCAACGGCATCAGCGACAACCCGCTGTTCTTCGCCGAGCACGACGAGGTGGTGCACGGCGGCAACTTCTTCGGCCAGCCCGTCGCGTTCGCCGCCGACCTGCTGACCACCGCCGCCGTGCAGATGGGCAACCTCGCGGAACGCCAACTCGACCTCATGGTCGACCCGCACCGCAACGGCGGCCTGCCCCCGGTGCTGGCGACCGTGCCGGGTGAGCAGCACGGCGTGCAGGGCGTGCAGATCGCCGCGACCGCGACCGTCGCCGACATGCGCCGCACGGCGATGCCCGCGTCGATGCAGAGCCTGCCGACGAACCTGCACAACCAGGACGTCGTCCCGTTCGGCACGCAGGCCGCGCTGAACGCGCTCGACCAGTCCCGGTCGCTGCGCTGGCTGCACGGCGCCCTCGCCGTGGCGCTGCGCCAGTCCGTGCACGTCGGCGCTCGCCGTCCGACGTCCCCGGCGTGCGCGGAGATCCTCGACCGGGTGATCGACCTGGTGCCCGCCGTGGACCCGGACCGACCGCTGCACCTGGACGTGGCGCGCGCGGCGGACCTGGTGGACCGGATCGCCGACGACACCGCGTTCCCCGTCTGATCCATCCGCTCCTCGCGCGAGCTGTGGTTCACTGGGCGGAGAGTTCTCCGATATGCGGGTGGGGATCCCCCGGAAGGATGATGCGCGGATGCCCGAACCACAGCGGAGCCACGCCAGGCTCAACCGCGCCCGCATCCTGGAGGTCGCCCGCGACCTGCTGACCGCCGACGGCGACGCGTCGCTGAACTCGATCGCGAAGCAGGCGGGCATCGGTCCCGGCACGCTCTACCGGCACTTCCCCAACCGCGAGGCGCTCGTGCTCGCCGTGTACCGCACGGAGGTCCAACGCCTGGTGGACTGGGTGCCGGACCTGCTGAAGGAGGGCACGCCGCTGTCGGCGTTGCGCACCTGGTTCCAGCGCCTCGCCGAGCACATCCGGATCAAGCGGGGCCTCGGCGACGCGTTGAGCGCGGCCAACCACGCGACCGTCACCAACGAGACGTACGGTCCGGTCATCGAGGCCATCGCGCTCATGCTCCGGGCGGGCGAGGAGAACGGCACCGTCCGCCCCGGCCTCGACCCGGACGACGTGCTGATGGCGATGGGCTGCGTCTGGCGCACGCCGCACACCCCCGAGGGTCTCGCCCAGTCCGAACGCCTGCTGGACCTGGTCATCCAGGGCTTCAAGGCCTGAGGCGACCCCGGAACCGCTCCGGGGCCGCCTCGGGCGGACGTGGTCAGGCGCAGCGGAAGTTCGCCGCCGACGCCGGGTCGCCGTGGCCGGTGTAGCGGGCCACCTTCGGGTACCGGCAGACGTCACGGGTGACGGTCCGGCCGTCGGTCCCGGTCACCGAGGCGCGCAGGGTGGCCGGGGCCTTGCCCTTTTCCACCCAGTCGACCAGCGCGCCGAGGTCGTCGGTCGGGAACGGGCCCGCGCCGCCGGGAACGCAGTGGTTCACGCCGGGGAGCAGGAACAGCCGGTAGAAGTCGTCGACCTTCCTGGCCCCGCCGAACGCGCGCTCGACCCGTCGGCGGTAGTCGACCGTGCCCTGCGTGGGCACCAGCTCGTCGGTCTGGCCGTGCCAGCTCAGCAGCTTGCCGCCCGCCCGCGCGAACCGCGCCAGGTTCGGGTCGTCGGCGCCGATGACGTCGGCGAACTTCTGGTGGGACGCGCGGAACAGCTGCTCGAACGTCCGGTAGGTCAGCTTCGTGACGTCGAAGGCCGGGTCGCGCTGGACGAAATACCGCACCCAGGTCTCCCCGACGAAGAAGGGCGTGCCGGGGGTGGCCAGCGGGGCGAGGGTCGCGCCCTTGTTCGGGCCGTACCAGAGCTGCTCGCCGGACGTGGAGACCGGACCGGCCCAGACCTTGCGGATCGCGTCAGCGGTGGCGGCCGAGACGGTGATCTCCTGCCCCTGGCAGACGACCTTGGTCCCGACGAGCGCGCGGGGGTCCCAGCGGCAGTCGGCCGGGTTGTCGATCACGCCGTCGCGCACGCCGTCGAGGGTGTCGCACGCCTGGATCGCGCCCGCGGTGAACGCCTCCAGCTCGCACGAGGTCGGGGCCACCTTCTCCTCGTTGAACACCGCCTGCGACCACAGCGAGGCCACGGCGAAGCGGTCCCAGTTGATCGCAGGGGCCTTGGCGAGGATGCCCTGGAAGTCGTCCGGGTGGTCCTGGGCCTCCTGATAGCCCTGGCGACCACCGGTCGAGCAGCCGTTCCAGTACGCGTAGCTCACGGCGCGGCCGTAGAACCTCCGCGCCACGTCCTTGCCGACGACGGCCATGTCGTGCAGCGAGCGGGAGGCGAAGTTCTCCAGCAGCGGACCGTTGACCTGCCCCGTGGACGTCAGGGCCCAACCGCTGACGTCGACCGGGTTCTGCCCGACGCCCGCGTCGGTGGCCGCGGCGACGTAGCCCGCCTTCACGGCGGCGACCAGCGGGTAGGTGAAGTCGCCCGCCAGGTAGGCGCTGCCGCCGGTGGCCTGGAACCGGCCGGACCAGTTCCTCGGGTCCTGCGGCAGCGAGACCTTGATGGTGACGTGGTCGTTCGCGCCGGTGTGGGTGACCACGACGGTGATGTCGCACCACGCGGGCACGTTGTCGATCGGCGCGCCGCCGGGCACGGGCGGGGCGGGGAAGGAGACCGTGCCGCCCGCGTTCGCGACGGCCGTCACGGACTCCACCCTGGTGCCGGAGGGCGCGGTGACCGGGACGGTGGCGCAGGTCGGCGCGCCGCCGCGGGAGGTGGCGTCGGCGGCGACCGGCGCGAGGGTCGCCACCACCGGTATCGCCACCGCGAGGAGGATGATCAAGCGTCGTTTCATGCCGGTCACCCTCACCCGCGACCGCCGGGCCTCGCCCCAGGGAGACACCCCGGTGCGCACCCTGGCCGCGGCCGAATCGACAGTCCTCTTCGGACCCGCCGGCTATCGTCGTGATCACGACCAGCGCCGAGGGCAGGAGTGCCGCACATGCCGTTGCACGGACGCGACGCCGAGCTGAAGGCCTTGGCCGCCCTCGTGGACGGGCCCGCCGACCAGGCAGGCGTCCTGGTCGAGGGACCACCGGGCATCGGGAAGTCCGCGCTGGTGGCGGAAACCGTCGCGGCGGCGTCGGTGGCGGGCCTGCGCGTCCTGCGGACGACCGCCGTCGAGGCCGAGCGGCACCTGCCCTACGCCGGGCTGCACCAACTCCTGCACCCGATGCGAGCCGGGCTGGACGGGCCGCTGCGGGCGGCGTTCGGCCTGGTCGACGCGCCGGAGCCCAGCCCGTTCCTGGTGGGGATGGCCGCGTTGACGCTGCTGACGACCACGCCCCTGCTGGTCGTCGCCGAGGACGTGCACTGGCTGGACCGCGCGAGCGCCGACGTGCTCGCCTTCGTGGCGCGGCGGATCGGGTCCGACCCGGTCGTCCTGGTCGCGACCGTCCGCGACGGCCACCCCTCGCCGCTGCGGGACGCGGGCCTGACCCCGGTGGTCCTGGAAGGGCTGGCCACGGACGACGCGGCCGACCTGCTGGACTCGGTCGCCCCGCACCTGAGCGCGGCGGCCCGGAGCCGGGTGCTCGCGCTGGCGGCGGGCAACCCCTTGGCGTTGACCGAACTGCCCGCGCACCCCGGTGACGACGGGGTGCTGCCGCTGGTCGACCGGCTGGAGCACGCGTTCACCGCCCGTGTCGCCGCCTTGCCGCCGTCGACCCGTGCCGCGCTGCTCGTGGCGGCGGTGAACGAGGGCGGCTCGCTCGCCGAGACGCTCGCGGCGGCCAACGCCGGTCCGGACGTCCTCACCCCCGCCGTGGACGCCGGGCTGATCGACCTCGGGTTCGACGCGGTCGTCTTCCGCCACCCGCTGATGGGGTCGGCACTCCAGACAGCCGTGTCCCTCGCCGACCGCGGACGGGCCCACCTCGCCCTCGCCGACACCCTGCGCGACCAGCCGGACCGGCGAGCCTGGCACCGCGCCTCCGCGACCGCGGGCGTGGACGAGCGGGTGGCCGCGGACCTGGAGGACGCCGCCGACCGGGCCGTGCGCCGGGGCGGGGCCGACGCCGGGATCGCGGCCCTGGAGCAGGCCGCCCGGCTGAGCGAGGACGACGGCAGGCGTGCGGACCGGCTGCTGCGCGCCGCCGGGCTCGCGGTCGACGCGGGCCGCCCCGACACCGCCGAACGCCTGGTGCGCGCCGTGCGGACCCTGGACCTGTCGCCGCGCCGGAGCGCCACGGCGAGCCGCCTGCTCAGCGGGTTCACCGACGGCGTGCGCGAGGACGTCTCCCGCGTGGCCGAACTGGCGGCGCTGGCCGGGTCGGTCGCCGCGGCCGGGCAGGTCGACGAGGCGGCGCGGATCCTGTGGGGCGCGGCCATGCGCTGCTTCTGGACGGAGCCCGGTCCGGCGGCGCGCCGGGCTCTGCTGGCGGTGGCGGACGGTCTGCCCCTGCCCGCCGGCGATCCCCGGCTGGTCGCGATCACCGCGTATGTCGCCCCGATCGAGCGAGGGGCCGTCGTGCTGGCCGGGCTGCGGGCGCTCGCGGGCACGACCGGCGTGGACCCCGAGGTGGACCGGTACCTGGGCAGCGCGGCGCTCCAGGTCGGGGCGTTCGACCTGGCCGCCCGGTTCTCCGCCGCCGCGGCTCCCGGTCTGCGGGCACGGGGGCAGCTCGGGCTGCTGGCCAGGGCGCTCGCCGTGCAGGCGTGGAGCCGGGTCCGGCTCGGCGACCTGGCGGGCGCGGCCCCGGTCGCGGCCGAGGCCGTCGCGCTGGCGCACGAGACCGGCCAGCCGTTCATGGGCGGCCTGGCGACCGCCACGCAGGCCGCGATCGCCGCGCTGCGCGGCGACCACCGGCAGGCCGCGCGCCTGGCCGACGACGCCGAACGGGTCGGGCTCGCCGCAGGCGCGCGCCCGGTGCTGGTGACCGTGCGGCTCGCGCGCGGGATCAGCGCCCTGGGCGAGGGCCGGTTCGACGACGCGGTCGCCGACCTGAGCCGGGTGCTCGACCCGGCCGACCCGTCGTTCCACGTGGCCTTTCGCGGGTACTTCGTCGCCGAACTCGCCGAAGCGGTCGTCCGGTCCGGGCGGACCGACGCCCTGCGGGACGTCGTGCGCGACCTGGAGTCCATCGCCGCGCTCACGCCGTCGCCCGCGCTGCACAGCGGGTTGCGCTACGCGCGGGCCGTGCTCGACCCGAGCGACGAACTGTTCACCGCCGCCCTGGACGGAGGGCCCGCCGAACGCGGCCGAGTCCACCTCGCGTTCGGCGAGTGGCTGCGGCGGCAGCGGCGGGTCGTGGAGTCCCGGACGCACCTGCGGGCCGCGCGGGAGGCGTTCGACGCGCTCGGCTTGACGACGTGGGCCGAGCGGGCGAGGGCGGAACTGCGCGGGGCGGGCGAGTCGAGCCCGAACCGCGGCCCGGACGCGCGGGACCGGCTGACCCCGCACGAACTGGGCATCGCCACGCTCGCCGCGGAAGGCCTGACGAACCGGGAGATCGGCCAACGCCTGTTCCTGTCGCACCGGACCGTGAGCACGCACCTGCACCGGATCTTCCCGAAGCTCGGCGTCAGCTCCCGCGCCGAACTGGCCGCCGCGCTCGCGTGACGTACACCGACAGCGTCGTCCGACGGGCGCGAAGGCGCTCCCCCCTCCCTAGCGTCGGGGTCGGGACCCGACACGAGGGAGCGTCAGGATGATCAGCAGGAGACTGTTCGGCCAGGTGGTGGCGGCGGGGATGGCGGTGGCCGCCTGCTCGACGGAGACACCGGCCGCCGCCCAGTCGGACCCGCGGGCGGGCTCCGGCGAACACACCTCGCTCGGGCCGGTGAAGCACGTCGAAGCGGGTGTCCTGGACATGGCGTACGTCGAGTTCGGTCCCGCGACCGGGCAACCCGTGGTGCTGCTGCACGGCTGGCCCTACGACCCCGGCAGCTACGTGGACGTGGGACCGCTGCTGGCCGCCGAGGGCTACCGGGTGATCGTCCCGTTCCTGCGCGGGTACGGCCCGACCACATTCCTGTCCGACCAGACCTTCCGCAACGGCCAGCAGTCGGCCGTGGCGTTGGACGTCATCGCCCTCATGGACGCGCTCAAGATCGACCGGGCCGTGCTCGGCGGTTATGACTGGGGCGCGCGGACCGTCGACGTCATCGCCGCCCTCTGGCCGGAGCGCTGCAAGGCCGTCGTGGCCGTGAGCGGCTACCTCGTCACGAACCTGGAGGCGAACAAGAAGCCCCTCGCGCCCGCCGCGGAACTGGGCTGGTGGTACCAGTACTACTTCGCCACCGAACGGGGCGTGCTCGGGTATCGGCAGAACACCCACGACTTCGCCAAGCTGATCTGGCGGACCGCCTCGCCGACGTGGGCCTTCGACGACGCCACCTTCGACCGAAGCGCGGCGTCGTTCGACAACCCGGACCACGTGGACGTCGTGATCCACAACTACCGCTGGCGACAGAGTCTCGCGCCGGGCGAGCCGCGGTACGACGAGTACGAGCGGAAGCTCGCCACCGCTCCCCCGATCTCCGTTCCCGCCATCACGATCGGCAGCGACTTCGACGGGGCCGCCGCGGACGGCAGGCCGTACCGGGCCATGTTCACCGGCGCGTACGACCACCGGGTCCTCGCGGGCATCGGCCACAACGTCCCGCAGGAAGCGCCGAAGCCGTTCGCCCATGCCGTCGTCGACGCGGACCACCTGTCATGAGGGCCGCGCCGCCGTGGTGGCTATCGTCGTGCCCCCACCGCTCTCCAGGAGGCCCCGGATGCCGTCGTCGACCGCCCGCGACGCCCTGATCGCGCTCACCGCCCTGCTCGCCCCCGGCGACCCGGACGTGACCGACCGCGTGACGAGCGCGCACGACGACCCGGACGCGTTCGTGCGGGACAACGCCGATCAGCTCGACGACCGCGGCATCAACGAGCCGATCCCCGAACTCGCGTGGATCGCGCTCGTCGACGCCCTGGCCGACCACGACCTGCTCGCCGAGGTGGACTGGAAGGAGGAGTCGGAGGAGATCATCGGTCAACTCCGCGCGCTCCGGTCCAACCCCGGCGACGGGGCGTGGACCTGGCTGGAGGGCCAGGACGTCCACGTCGCCACCTTCGAGTTCCTCGAACTGGCGGGCGCGGGACTGCGCGCGGCGGGCACGTCCCTCGCCGTCCTCGACATCGAGTCGGACTGCTACCCGCTCGTGCTCGTGCCCAACGCCGACGCGCCCGACCTCGTCTCCCTCGCCACCGCGGCCGGGTTCACGGCTGGGGTTCTGGGAGTTCGGCAGGCGTGACCTCCTCGGGCTCCGGCTCTGCGCTGCGCTGGTCGATGACCTCGCTGAGGTAGCGCAGCACGACGGCGGCGGTGGCGGCCACCGGCACAGCGAGGAACGCGCCCGCGATGCCGTACAGGCTGCTGCCCGCCGTGACGGCCAGCAGGACGACCGCGGCGTGCAATCGGAGGCTGCGGGACTGGAGGATCGGCTGGAGGACGTTGCCCTCCAACTGCTGCACGACCACGACGATCACCAGCAGGACCACCGCGGCGGTGACGCCGTTGCTGACGAGCGCCACCAGGACGGCCAGCGCGCCCGCGACGAACGCGCCGACGATCGGGATGAACCCGCCGAGGAACGTCAACGCCGCCAACGGGATCGCGAGCGGGACGCCCAGCACGACCATGCCGAGCCCGATCAGCACCGCGTCGACGAAGCTCACGATCGCCTGCGTGCGAATGAAGTCGCCGAGCGTGGACCACACCCGTTCCAGCACGACGGTCAGGTGGCCGCCCGCCCGATCGCCGACCACCCCGCGCAGCCACGGCGTGAAGCGCGGGCCGTCCTTGACGAACAGGAACGCCAGCAGCAGGGCCAGCACCCCGGTCACGACGCCGGAGGTGACCGTTCCGACGCCAGTGATCAGGCCGTTGGCGATCGAGCCGACGCTGGACTGGAGCTGATCCGTGCCCTGCTGGAGGAGCTGGTCGAACTTGCTGTCCGCCAGGTTGATCGGCGGCCCGGACAGCCAGTCGCGGGCCTGGCCGATCGCGCGGGACGCGCTGCTGGCGATGTCCGGGACGCCGGACGCGATGGACACCGTGATCAGCGCCAGGAACCCGCCCAGGACGGCGAGTCCGGCCAGCAGCACGATCGACGCGGCCAGCGCGGGCGGCGTGCCGCGGGCGCGCAGCCACCGGGCGGGCGGCCACAGGACGGTGGTGATCAGCAGACCCAGCAGCACCGGCATCACCACGACCCAGAGCCTGCCGATCAGCAGCCCCAGCAGCACGACGCCGAGCGCGACCAGCGCCACCCTCGTGCTCCAGCGGGCGGTCCACGTCAGTCCGTGGCCGATCGCCTCACCGCGATCGGTCCACCGGCGGTTCCCAGCGCTCACGACGCCCCTCCCCCCGGCGGCGCGCGCTCCGCGCCGCTCGGGCAGCAGCCTGCCAGAAGCCCGGACCTCGCTCCACTGTGGACTCCGCTACGCCGTCCTGGACCGCTGCGTCACGACGATGCAGGCGAGCACGACGACGGCCGTGACCGGGACGGCCGGGCTGAGTTCCTCGCCCAGCAACAACACCGCCCACACGAGCGTCAGCAGGGGTTGCGCCAGTTGGAGTTGGCTGGCCCGCGCCACGCCGATGAGCCCCATGCCCCGATACCACAGGACGAACCCGCCGAACTGCGAGACGGCGGCGATGTAGGCCATGCCCGCGAGGGCTTTCGCCGTGAGGTGCACGGGTTCCTGCGTCAACGCCCACCCGGCGACGACGAGGTTGACCGGCGCGGCGAGCACCACGCCCCACGCGATGACCTGCCAGCCGGGCAGGTGCCCCGAGAGCCGCCCGCCCTCGGCGTAGCCCGCCGCGCAGATCAGCAGGGCGCCGAACAGGAAGAGGTCGGCGACCGTGGGCCTGCCGTGGTTCTGCGACAGGGTGAACGCGAGGACGGCGACCGCCCCGGCCCCGGCGGCGGCCCAGAAGGGCTTCGAGGGACGGCGGCCGGTCAGCAGCGCGGAGATCACCGCCGTGGCCATCGGCAGCGCCCCGATGACGACCGCCGAGTGCGCCGTGGACGACGTGCGCAGGGCCAGCGTCGTGAGCAGCGGGAAGCCGATCGCGCAGCCACCCGCCACGACGGCGAGCGCGGGCCAGTCGGCGCGCGCCGGGAGCGGGGCCCGCGTCGCGAGGAGCGCGACGACGGCGAGGAGCGCGGCCACCGTGCCCCGGACGCCCGCCGAGCTCCAGGGGCCGAACCCGTCGAGCGCCCACGCGGTGGCCGGGAAGCTGAAGGAGAACGCCACGACGCCGAGCGCGGCGAGGAGGGTGCCGTTCGCCAGTGGCGATACCCGGTCGACGGTGATAGCGCTACTATCGGTCTTCATGGTCCAGAGTAGCAGTTCGCACGACGTGGCCGAGGCGCTGGTCGCCGAGATCCGGGACCTTCCCGCAGGTAGTCGGATCACCACGCACCGCGAGCTGGTCCGCCGGTTCGGCGTGAGCGCTACTACCGTCTCGCAGGCGTTGGCCATCCTGACGCAGCGGGGGCTCATCGCGTCCCGCCCCGGCGCGGGCACGTACCGCACCGAGGCCCGGCCGGTGCCGCGCGCGGGCGACACGTCGTGGCAGGAAGCGGCGCTGGAGCTGACCCACCACATCGGCTCGCCGACGGGCACCCCGCGCGGCTTCCGAACGCCGGCCCTGATGAGCACGCTCTCGCACGCCGCGCCGGACGTCGTCGACCTCAACGGCGGCTACCTGCACCCCGAACTCCAGCCGCTCACCGCCCTGTCCACCGCGCTGGCCCGCGCCGCCCGACGGCCGGGGGCGTGGGACCGCCCGCCGGTCGGCGGCGTGCCGGAGCTGCGCGACTGGTTCGCCGCCGACATCGGCGGCGGCCTGGGCAGGCACGACGTGCTCGTCTGCGGCGCGGGCCAGAGCGCGCTCGCCATCGCGCTGCGGGCACTCGGCCAGCCGGGCGACCCGGTGGTCATCGAGTCACCGACCTATCCGGGGATCGTCGCGGCCGCCCACGCGGCCGGACTCCGCATGGTCCCGGTCCCGCTCGACGCCGACGGCCTGCGCGCCGACTACCTCGACGAGGCGCTGACCCGCACCGGCGCACGGGTCGTCGTCGTCCAACCGCTGTTCCAGAACCCGACCGGCGCGAGCCTCACCGCGACCAGGCAACAAGAGATCCACACGATCGCCCGCAAGCACGGCGCGTTCGTCGTGGAGGACGACTTCGCCAGGCACATGACCCACGCGGACAGCGGCCCGACCCCACCTCCGATGATCGCCGACGACCCGGACGGCACCGTCGTCCACATCCGCTCCCTGACCAAGGTCACCTCCCCGAACCTCCGCGTGGGCGCACTCGCGGCCCGCGGCCCCGTCCTCGCCCGCCTGCGCTCAGCGGTGGTCGTGGACACCATGTTCGTCGCCGCCCCACTGCAACTCACCGCCCTGGAGGTCGTCACGGCCCCCGGCTGGCGCCGCGCCCTCACCACCCTCGGCGCGGCCCTGCAACACCGACGCGACATCGCCACGGCGGCCGTGACGGCCACCTTCGGCCCCCACGCCCTCCCCCTGCGCCCCCACGGCGGCTACCACCTGTGGGTGACCCTCCCGGACCACCTGGACGGCAGACAACTGGCAGCATCCGCCCTGGCCAACGGCGTGGCGATCACGCCGGGCGACAACTACTACCCCACCGACAGCAGCGCCCCTCACGTCCGCCTCAGCTACGTGGCCGCCCCCTCGGCCACCGACGTCGACGACGCCATCCGCCGCCTCGCCCCGCTGGTCGCGGAGGGGTCATAAGTCGTCCGCCCTAAAGTCGGTTTTGCGAAATTCACCGAACTCAATCGGGCGAAAAATGCGCGCGGACCGTTAGACCGTTCGGGGGGCTGCGGTTGTCATCGCGGGAGAACGTGTTGCACGATCGTCGAAGGGCGACCACCCCTGGCGGGGGTTGTCCGAATTGACGGGGGGAGTTGTGGTGAAATACACCATCAAACGCATGGTTCGAGCATTCGCGGCAATCGCGACCGGCATCGCGCTGATCTTGTCCATCACGCCCGTGGCCAGCGCTTCCACTGCGCGCAACGGTGTGTGCGACGACTACGAGTTCTGCCTCTACCACGGGGTCGGATTCACCGGATCGGTCTCGGACTTCGCCGCCGGATCGATCCCGGACTACGGGAAATCCCAGCCGAGCTGCTACGAGTTCAAATCGGCTGACAGCGGCCAGGGTGAATGCGTGAAGAACAACGCCAAATCGGCGAGGAACCGGACCCACATCTACGTGGTGAAGATCTTCTACAACAGCAACTACGGCGGCACGAATTTCACCTTCAACCCCGGTGGCGCGGCGAATTTGGGCTCGCTCACCAAGCAGAACGCTTCGCAGCTGTTCGAGCTGGTCAGCTGACGCGGTGGCCCGCGGTGCCGCGGAGGGTCGGTGACCT
>NZ_JBHYHC010000036.1:0-77681 GCF_042738955.1 Umezawaea sp. NPDC059074 | reverse complement strand
CCGCCCGCGGTGGGGGAGGGCAGATCCGGCACGAATGCCAGGTAGCACACGGTGACCACTCGCCGGCGGGGATCGCGGTCCGGGGTGCCGTAGGTGCGCAGCTGCTCCAGGTGGAGCCCCCGCGCGTCCAACCCGGTCTCCTCGGCCAGTTCGCGCGCGGCCGCCACGTCGATGTCCTCCGACGCGGCGGCGAGGAAACCGCCGGGCAGCGCGAGTTCGCCGAGGTGCGGTTCCACCCCGCGCTCGACGAGCATGATCTGCAACGCGCCCGCGCGCACCGTGAGGACCGCCAGGTCCACCGCGACCGCGACCTCGGGGATCGTCCACTCGGCGGCGGGACTTTCCGCGATTTCGCGTGGTCGTCCGTCCACATGGAACAGCATACTCACGTCCTGTCGGACCCGTTCGCGTGGAATAATCGTCAGATTGACAAAAATTGAGGGGCTGGGCTAGCGTCCGTCCCCGTTGTGGCCCCCTGTCAGGCCGCGAACCCCCGATTTCGCTCCACGTCCTCGCGACCAGAGCTGTCGCGCGCCGTCCCGACGATGCACAACCCTTACGACACAACGTGATGGAGCAAATCCATGATCGTGATCCTGACCGCGCTGGAGAGCGAGCACGCGGCGGTCCTCGGCCACCTGACCGACGTCGAGGCGCACACGCACCGAGCGGGCACGCTGTTCGACGTGGGCGTCCTGAAGTCCCGTTCGGACCGGCGGATCGCCGTCGCCGCAACGGGAATGGGCAACCTGACCGCCGCGGCGCTCACCGAGCGGGCCGTGGTGGAGTTCCAGCCCTCCGCGATGCTCTTCGTCGGCATCGCGGGTGGACTGCGCGACTGGCTGGAACTGGGCGACGTCGTGGTGGCCACGCGGGTCTACGCCTACCACGGCGGCCGCAGCGAGGACGACGGGTTCCACGCCCGCCCGCGCTCCTGGGACATCTCGCACAAGGTCGAGCAGGTGGCGCGGCGCGTCCACCGGGCACGGGAGTGGCACAAGCCCTTCAGCGACGGCGCCTGCCCCGAGGTGCACTTCGCGCCGGTCGCGGCGGGGGAGGTGGTGCTGGACTCGCGCACCTCGGAGCACGCGCGGCACCTCGACCACGCCTACAACGACGCCGTCGCCGTGGAGATGGAGAGCGCGGGCTTCGCGCTCGCGGGCCACCTCAACGACGGCGTCCCGATGGCCACGGTGCGGTCCATCAGCGACCGCGCGGGCGGCGCCAAGAACACCACCGATGACCAGGGCTGGCAGTCGGTCGCCGCGCGCAACGCCGCCGCGTTCGCCGTGGCACTGGCCGAACAGCTCGACGACGCGCCCGCGGTGAAGCCGACCCCGGCCGAGACCCCGGTCGCGCCGCAGGTCCACAACACCAACGTCGCCAAGGGCAACGCCACCGTCGGCCAGCAGATCGGCGTCAACCACGGCGCCTACTACGCGGCCCCCAGGCAGAACGAGGACAACCGATGAGCGCCCCTCCGTGGACGAACCACAACTCCGCGTCGAGCGGCAGCCACGTCGACCAGCAGATCGGCGTGAACTACGGCGACACGGCGTTCCACCGGTACGAGACGATCTACAACGTCACCCAGACCGATCCACCGGAGCGCAAGGAGAAGGTCGCGCTCAACCACCTGGAGGGCGGCAACTCCCGGTTCGCGGAGTCGATCCTCGGGGAACTGCTGCGCACCGGGCACGCCACGACCTCGCGGGCTTACTACTACGCGCTCTCCGTGCTCAGCGACCGGTCCCTGAACGAGATCGACCGCGCGGAGTACGAGGATTTCGGCATCGCCTGCCGGGCCGCCGAGGGCTTCCCGGTCGACGGGTGGTCGGTCGCGCTGAACGTCGTGCGGCAGTTCATGTCGTGCATGTGGAAGCAGGACAAGTACACCCCGGTCGACACCGAGGAGATGCGGAAGGTCCTCGACGCCTTCGACCGCCTGCCCGAAGCGCGCCGGGGCGAGATCACCCGTCACCTGCGGATGGTCCTCGGGGGCGCGGTGCAGGAGCGCTTGGACGTGGAGGGCGTGCAGCGGGTCGTCACGGAGCGCCTCCAGCCGAACCGCGGCGGGCGTGCGTGGAAGTTCTTCCAGCCCGAGCCCGCGGAGCCCCGACCCGTGACGCTCGCCGCTCCGGCGATCCCGCAGGAGACGTGGTTCAAGATCGTCGGCGGCGGGTTCGGCGTGCTGATCGGCCTGCTCGTCCTGCTGTCGGGTATCGGCGGCGCTGCCTCGTTCCTCGCCGTCCCGCCCTTGGCGGCGGGCGGCTACCTGGTGGTGCGCAACGGGGTGGAGCGCGCTCAGCTGGTGATCCGCCGCCGTCGGATGGACTACGAGCACGGCGTGCCGTACCTCCAGCGGCAGGCCAACTCGCCGGGGCACTGGGTCTCGACCGAGTTCGTCAAAGACGTGTTCGGCAGGGTCGAGACCTGCTTCCGCGAGGCCCGGCCGCACGTGGCCGGTGACTGGCTCGGGGACACCGCCGGTCTGCGCGAGTACCTCAAGGGCCGGTTCGTCCACCTCTACGGCAACGCGCAGGTCACCCCGGCGTCCATCAACTGGCTGATCCGCTGGCACGCCAACCAGGTCGCCAAGGCCTGGCTGGCGGGCACGTTGTACGCCTACCAGGTGGAGAACCGGGAATCGAGCCGCACGACCACGCTGTTCCGGTTGGGCATCGGGGTGTCCGCCGTCGGGTTGCTGGTGCTGTTCGGATCGGGCGCGGGCGCTGTCGCGGTGATCATCGCGGCAGCCGGGTACTTCGGGGTGACGGGTGCCGTCGAACTGCTGGCCGCCCGCCGTGACCACGAGGAGGCCCGTGCGGACTGCGCTCGGCGGTACGAGGACGAGAAGGTGGCATACGCGGACTGGGTGCGGCTGCTGGCGGACCGGCCGACCGACGCCGAGATGGGCCGCTGGCTCGACCTGGACAAGGCGTTCCTGAAGACTGCCGCGCTCCGCCGGGTCGGGCTCGACAACCGGGATCTGGTCGCCTACGTCGTGATGACGGAAGGCACTCCCAAGGCGATGCGGGCCAGGGTGCCGCACGGACCGCCGCGGTTCTCCGAGTACGTCGTGCTGGTCTTCCTCCTCACCAAGAGCGGTGTCCGGGAAGTGGAGGTCGACCTCGACTTCCTCACCGGCACCACCAGGGACGAGCGGCGGACGTCGTTCCGCTACGAGCACCTGGTGTCGGCCAGGGTGTCCGAGGTGGGGATCCGGTACGCGGACGACCGGCGCGTCATCGTCGAGCCAGGGGAGCCGCAAGGCCCCTTGGAGATCGAGAAGGTGCGCAGCCGCGCGCTGCGGTTGACGCTGGCCAGCTCGCAGGAGATCACCGTGGTGGCGGCGAACTTCGCCGGGTTGACCGATGGTGACCTGGAGCAGGAGTCGGAGCTGGTGCGGATCGCGTTGCTCACCTCGGGCATCGCAGGCGCGCTGAGCATCCTGGAGGCGGTTGCCGCCGAGGGTGCGGACTGGATCACCCGTGAGCAGGAGCGGCGTGAGCGGCGGTCGCGCGACTGGCGTGACGGCGGTGGCGGCGAGATCGCCGGCCCGGACTTCGGGGCGCTGCTGTAGAACCCCGGTGGGCGGTCTCGGTCGAGACCGCCCACCGGTCGGTCAGCAGCCGTCGAGGGTGATGACCACGGCGCTGCCCGCGGCCACGTCGAGGCCGAGTGAGCCGTTGCGGACGCGCACCTGGTCCGCGCGGCGGGGGTTCAGGTGGCCCTGGCGGTCCACCGTGGCGCCCTGGATCGAGGTCGCCTCGCCGCCGAGGGTGTCGCCGGTGAGGCGCAGGACTTCCGCGCTCCGCGCGCGGCCGTCGACGGTGATGTCGAGGTGGACGGGGGCCGCGGTGGTCTCGTCCTTCTGGATCACGGCGATCCTGGTGCGGCCGTCGTCGCCCTTCACGGCGTAGGCCGTGACGTTGCGGTCGGTCGACAGCGTGAGGGGCAGGAACTTGCCGGACTTCATCTGCCGCGCCATCCACAGGCCGTAGTAGATGGGCATCGCCTTGTACACCTTGGCCTGCTCGTCGGCCGCGTTCGCCGCGCAGATCGGCGTGTAGCGCTGGAACTTGCCGTTCCAGATGGGCTCGTTGCACACGCCGAGTCCACCGTGGACGTTGATGCCGTCCACGCCCGCCCGCGCCATCTGCATACTGTAGTCCAAGCCCCACAACGCCGACGCGAACTTGTTGCTCACGCCGTCAACGCCGCCGCCGTAGGCGGAGTTGGCCTCGTCGATCCGGAACGGCAGCCCGTTCGCCTTGGCCGCGGCGAGGTTCTTTGCCACGGAGTTGAGTTGGGACGTGACCGTCGTCGGCGACATCAGGGTCGCGATCGTGGCGTCCGGGCCCGCGCTGTACTGGTGCACGGTGAGCATGGACATCCGGTCCTTCTCGTCCGCGGCGAGCGAGGCCGCCCACGACGACGAGGTGCCCGCCGTGTCGGGTCCGGCGATGCGCTTGTTGCCGACCGCGGCGGCGCACATCTCCCAGTCCTTCTGGTAGTCCGGGTAGGCGTACCCGGCGGGCCTAAACGCCTTGCCGACCCACTGGTCCGGCTCGTTGCCGCACTCGGCCGCCACGAGCTTGCGGCCCAGGATCGAGAACATCGACTTCGCCTGGTCCGTGCCGAGCGCCTGGTCCCAGCGGCCGAGGTTGATGCCCACCATGGTGTTCCAGCCGGTGACCGACAGGAACCTGTTGAGACGCTTGATGTCCGTCGGCGTCACGACGTCGTTCACCCACGTGGGCAACGGGTTCGGCGGTTCCTGGCCCTGCGGCACCCACAGGGTGTCGCGGTCGAGCGTGTTGCCGGAGATGCGGACGTTGCTGCGGCCCAGTGTCTTGAACAGCGCGGCGGCGTTGCCCTTCGCCGGGTCCAGGTTGCCGATGCCGAGTTCGCGCATCTCGAACGAGAGCCCCACGAAGTCCGACGCCAGCCGTCCCGCCGGGTGGGCCGTGTCGATGGTGATGGTGGCCGTGGACACCGGGTCCGCGACGGCGACCCCCGCCGTGCCGGTCAGGGTGGCCACCGCGGTGGCCGCACCCAGGGCCGCTCGCCAGCCGGTGCTGATTTTGCGCATGCTGCCGCTCTCCTCGTACGCGGAAAAGGACCGGCGGCGGCACCCTTGCGAGCGAGCTGTTGCGGTGGAGCGGTGCCACGGTACGTCGCGGCTCCGCGCACGGGCAAGATCACGCGGGGATACCGGTCGTCGACGACTTTGGAGACCAACGATGAGCGTGGTGCACCGCCTCGGGGACGGGCTGGTCAACTTCTACCTGGTCGACACCGGCGACGGCCTGGTGCTGGTCGACGCGGGCCTGCCGGGCCACTGGCGGGGCTTCCTCGCCGACCTGGACCGGCTCGGCGTCGCGCCGACGGACGTCACCGACGTCCTCGTCACCCACGGCCACCCCGACCACGTCGGCCTCGCCGAGCGGCTGCGGGTCGAGGCGGGCGCGCGGATCCACGTCCACGAGGCCGAGGCCGCCCTGGTCGCCGCACCCCTGCGCCCCGCTGCCGACTCCCGGCCGGAGAAGTCGATCGTCGGCTACGCCCTCCGCAGGCCGAGCGGCCTGCGGACCCCGTTGCACCTGCTGCGGCAAGGCGCCCTGCGCACCCGCCCGGTGCTGGAGCCGGTCACGTTCACCGGCGGCGTCCTGGACGACGTGCCGGGCCGTCCACTGGCCGTGCACACCCCCGGCCACACGCACGGGAGCACGGTGTTCGTGTTCGCCGAGCAGGCGTTCACCGGCGACGCCCTGGTCACGCGCGAGGAGATGCTCGGCCGCGTCGGACCGACGCTGATGTGCCGCGCGTTCAGCAACGACGGTGCCGCCGCGCTGGCGTCGCTGCGGGCGTTGGAGGCGCACGACGTCCGCGACGTCCACCCCGGCCACGGCGACCCGTGGACCGGCGGTCTGCCCGCCGCCGTGCGGGAGGCGGTCGCCGCGGGCGTGCGGTGATGGCGGGATCCGAGGGTCACGTGTCGTTGCCGCCCTCGGCGGGGTCCTCCAGGCTGGGGGAGTGCGGGACGTGGTGGTCGTCGGCTACGACGAGGTGGCGTTGCTGGACCTCGCCGGTCCGGTGGAGGTGTTCGACGGCGCGCGCCGGGGTTTCGGCGCGGACTACCGGCTCCGCGTGGCCTCGGTCGGCGGCGGCCCGATGCGGGCCACCCCGGGGCTCCAACTCCTGACGGAGGACCTGGCCGACCTCCACGGCCCGGTGGACACGCTGCTGGTCGTGGGCGGGTTCGGCTCGCCGATCGCCACCACCGACGCCGTCCTGGTCGGTCACATCGCCCGCCTGGCGGCCACCGCGCGCCGGGTCGCCGGGGTGTGCACCGGCGCGGGCCTGCTCGCGGCGGCCGGTCTCCTCGACGGCGGCCGCGCCACCACGCACTGGGCGTTCTGCGCGGACCTGGCCCGACGCCACCCGGCCGTCGAGGTGGTGCCGGACGCGATCTTCGTGCGGCACGGCCGAATCACCACCTCGGCCGGCGTCACAGCTGGCATCGACCTAGCCCTCGCCTTGGTCGCCGACGACCACGGCCAGGACGTGGCCCGCCAGCTGGCCCGTTGGCTGGTGGTGTTCCTGCAACGACCGGGCGGCCAGTCGCAGTTCAGCGTCCGCTCCAGCGTTCCCGCGGTCCGCTCCGACGGCCTGCGGGTCGTGCTCGACGCCATCGCGGAGGACCCGGCCGCGTCGTGGACGGTCGCCGACATGGCCGACCGAGCCGCGATGAGCACCCGCCACCTGGCCCGCGTCTTCCCACGAGAGGTCGGCCTCCCACCCGCCAGGTACGTCGAACGCGCCCGCGTCGAGTTCGCCACCGAACTCCTCGACAACGGCGACGAGGCCCTGGACGTAGTAGCCCGCCGCAGCGGCTTCGGCTCACCGGAAACCCTGCGCCGGGCCTTCCAACGCGTGATCGGCGTGTCGCCCGGCGGCTACCGCTCCCGCTTCCGCACCACTTCCTGAGGGGAACCCCGTTGGACATCGCCTTCGTCCTCTACCCGGACATGACCGCCCTGGACCTGATCGGCCCCTACGACGTCCTAGGCCACGCACCAGACGTGACCCCGCACTTCGTCGCCGCCACCCTCGACCCGGTCCGCTGCGACGCTGGCCTCCTCATCACCCCAACCACCACCTTCGAGTCGATGGACCGCGCAGACGTCATCGTCGTCCCCGGCGGCAAGCCCTACGACGTCCTCGCAGACGGCACCGTCACCACCTGGCTCCGCAAGGTCCACCCCACCGCCACCTGGACGACCTCGGTCTGCACCGGCTCAACCCTCCTGGCCGCAGCAGGCGTCCTGGAAGGAAAACGCGCCACCACCCACTGGGCCATGCGCGACCTGCTGGCCTCCCTGGGCGCGGAGGTGAGCACCGACCGCGTGGTCCGCGACGGCCAGGTGATCACCGGCGCCGGCGTCTCAGCAGGCATCGACATGGCCCTGACCCTGGCCGGAATCCTCTGGGGCGACACCCTCGCCCAGGGCCTCCAACTGGCGATCGAATACGACCCCGAACCCCCGTACGACAGCGGCTCCGTGGAAAAGGCGTCACCGGAGGTGGTCAACCTCATTCGCGGCCTTCTGGTCAATGACTTCAGTGCAGACCGAAACTAGCACGCCTGGGCTCTTGTCTTAGCAGGTCAGCGCCACAGCAGGCCGATTGCCCGGAAATCACGTGTAGTGGCATCGCGCCCGTTCGCGGCATGCCTTGTCGGTCGGCTAAGGCATGGATCTTCGAACCGGGGTCGACGTGCCAGTACTGCCCAGTCCGCGCGTCTGCCAGCAGTGACTACGAGGGTCTCGTGGTGGCGGCCAGGCGATACGCGCATTTATGCGGAATTCGTTGGCCGCACTGTCCGGAGTAGACCTATTGGCCCTTCGTGCCGTATCCGGCTGGCCGATTCCGCAGGGCGTTCTGCTCGGGCATCATGGAACCCAGTGGCCTAGTGTGGGGAGACGTCGACGTGGAACCAGTGGATTCCCGGAGTGAGCTGCCTTCGATGTTGCTCGACCTCTCGTCCCTGTCGCTGTTCGATCTGAGAACCGTGCGTTCGCCGCAGCTCGACGACGCCGTTCGGCGAACTGTCGCCGGGGCGCTTCAGGGCTGGTTCGGCGATCGCGTCCAGGTGCAGCGTGACTAGTGACGACGGACCTGCAGTAGAGCTGAACACGCATTTTTTACCGCGTCACGTCTTCGACGAGATTTGCGCCGGATCGATGTCTCCGGCCGGAATGGTGTACTTGCGCGCCAGTCAGTTAAGCCTGCGAAAGTTGCGATTGCGTGTTTTCGCGGAATCCGTGACTCGGGTCACCGGCCAGCTCGCTCCTTTCGCGGGAATCAGTGCGGCCTGGGATCTGCTGGCCGAGGCCGAGCGTCGTGCTCCGGCCGCTGTCGAGGACGTCCTCATGTACCCGACAGTAGGTGTCTGGCTTGTCCGTGCGCTCCGGCAGGTGTTGGGAATTGCTCCGGACACGACACCCCTCTTCGTCGAGGTAGGCGGGTTCCACGCTCTCGCCGCCGCCGCGGCGATCAGGAGCGGGGTGGACTTCACCATCCCGGTGCCGGTGGTCCACGGTGCGGTCACATTGCCGTCGGTGGGCGTCGTGCGGGTTCCGACCGGTATTCCGGTCGGCTACGTCGACCTGTGGCACGCTTCCGGGAAGATCGGAATCGCTGTCCTGGGGGCAAATCGGGAAGTACCGTTGGAGTCGTTGCGGCGGCACCGGAGTTCGGTGCGCGGAAGAACGGTCGACCTGGTTTTCGACGACCTCGACATCTATCGGGAGTTCGAGTGCCCTCGGCGGGCGACTCCGTTGTCGGAACGTGAGTACGATGAATGGTGCAAGTTCATGGACGAGGCGTGGGACGTCCTGACGGCGCATCATTCGGAATCTGCCGTGGAATTGTCCGAGGGGCTGTCCACCGTTGTTCCGCTCGGCGCGGAGCAACGTGTGTTCGCCGCGTCCTCCACGGCGGCTTTCGGCAGTATCGCGATGTCTCCCAAGCAATCCGCGGTCACGTTCGCGGAGGCGCTGGTGCACGAAACACAGCACTCCAAGCTCAACGCCCTCCTGGATTTGGTGGTGCTGTGCGAGGACGACGGTGTCGGCCGTTTCTACGCACCTTGGCTGGACTACCCTCGAACGATCACCGCTCTGCTCCACGGGATCTTCGCGTTCTGCAGCGTAGTTGAGTTCAGCCACGTCCAGTGCGGTCTGGCACCGGCCGCCGAGCGGCGTTACGCCCACTTCACCACCGCGTACCGGCGCGTCCAGGTCGGCTTGGTCGTCGACACCTTGAGTCGAGTGCCGGAGTTGACCCCCTTGGGCCGCGAGTTCGTCGCCTCGGTGTCCGTCCGGCTCGCCGTGTGTCCGTCCCCGGCCGATCTCCCCGCGGATGTCGCGGACACGATCCGGTGGATGACCACCGTCCACAGCGTGGTGTGGCGCCTCCGCCATGTGCGGTCCGACGACGACTTGGTCGACGCGCTGGCCGACGCGTGGGTTCGAGGTGCCTCCGCACCTCGACTCACCGGGGTGGACGTCGTGGAAGCCTCGCCGGAGACCGGCCGCACAGCGCTGGAGGTGCTGCTCAGGGCACAGGCGCTGGAGCCGGACCACGTCGCTCGTCTGGGATCGGTGGACGCGGCCGAGGCGGCGTTCCTCGGTGGCGACCTCCGGCGAGCCGCTTCGCTCTTCAGCACGCGAGTGGGCAGCGCTCCGGGCGATGTCGAGGCCTGGGCCGGTCTCGCCATCGCGACCGACTCCGCCGCGTTGCGGCGCAGACCCGAAGTGGTCCGAGCCGTGCACGACGCGGTGGCCCTCCGGACCGGCCGGGCTCCCGAGCCCGGTGAGCTGGCGGCCTGGTTGGACCCCGCCGCCAGCTAGTCCCGGATCACAACTGCATGGTGTCCGTGTCGCAATTGGCCCGCGTGTACTGGGCTGCCGCGATCGTCGCGGGGTGGTCGTCGCCGAGCACCTTCCGGAAGCTCGCCACGGTCTGGCCGTGCAACTTCGCCGCGTTCGTCTCGTCGCCGAGGGCGTGCAGGTCGATCGCCAGGTTGAGCGCGACCGCCAGCGTGGACGGGTGCTCTGCGCCCAGCGTCCGCCTCGACCGCTCCAGGGTGTCCTCGTCGATGGCCTTGGCCCTCTCGGTTTCTCCCATTGCGGCGAGGTCGCTGGCCAGGTTGGTCGCCGCCACGAGGGCGAACGGGTGGTCCGCGTCGAAGACCTCCAGCAGGGTGGCGTGGGCGTTGGTGTCGATGTCCATGGCCAGCACCAGCTCGCCGCGGAGGCGGTGGATCACCGCCAGGTTCATGGTCGCGATCAGCGTGTAGGGGTGGTGTGGTCCGTGGATGTCGTGGAACTGCTCGAAACTGGTCTGCGCGCGCTCCAGCGCGCCGTCGAGGTCGCCCAGGTGCCGCAGGTCGGTCGACAGGTTCATCAACGCGGTGATCGTGTCGAAGTGGTTGTCACCGTGCCTGCGCTGGTAGCGGTTCAGGCAGTCTTCGGCCAACGCCTTCGCCCGGAGGTGCTCGCCCGCTTTCCTCAGCGAGACCGAGAGGTTTCGGGTCGCGCCGATGACACGCGGGTTGTCCTCGCCGAGCACGTCGCGCTGGTACTCCAACGCCTGTTCCTGGTCACGCGCTGCCTCGACGTAGTACCCGCATTCCCTCAGATCCATGCACAGCGCGTTGCGCGACCCCAACGTCTGCGAGTGGTCGATGCCCAGCACCGCCGTGCGCCGCCTCATGGTGTCCTCGTCCAAAGCGCGGGCCTCGTCGAACTGGCCCATCAACCGCATGCAACCGGCCAGGTTGTGCGCGTACCGCAGGGTCGTGGGGTCGTTCTCGCCCAAGAGGGCCCTCGACTTGGTGTACACGATGTTCTGCAGCTCGGTCTCCTCCCGGAAACGGCCCTCCGAACGCCGGTCCGCCGCGACCGTGTCGAGCATCTCCAGCATGCTCTCGTCGTTCTCGCCCACCTCCGCCACGAGCAGGGCACGGGTCTTCTCGTTGAGCTTGATCGCCTCGTCGATGTTCCCGAGTCGGCGCAGCGCCACGGCGAGCCTGCGAGCCATCGTCAGCGTCATGAGATCCGAGGCGTCATGTGCCTGCCACGACGCGACCGCTTGTTCGGCGAGGTCGCGGGCGCCGCCGAAGTCACCGACGTTGAGCATGTACACGACGAGGTTGTCGATCAGCGACCTCACCAACCGGTCCTGGCACTGGACCGCCTTGGACATCAGGGCGTGCGGCAACAACTCCGAATACCGTGCCCAGTTCACGCGCGACTCGGGGTCGCCGGGGTCGCCGTTGCCCAGCAGCACGTGCACCGCGTGCCTCATGGTCTCCTGGTCATCGGTGGTCAGGCTGTTCTTCAGCACGCTCTGCACCAACCTGTGCAACTGGAGGGAATTCGTGCGGTGATCGAGCTTCGCGAGGCTGTAGCGGTTGATCTGCCGCACTGCCCGCGCCAGCTTGATGGGGTCTCGCAGCGCTTCACCCAACTCACTGGGCACCGGAGCGTCCCGCCCGCCGCGGAACAGGCGCTGGGAAATGGGCTCCGGACCGAAGAACGCACATACCTGCAGGAGCTGCAAAGCGTCCGGGTGCTGCTTGCGAAGCCGGTCGAGGGGGACGTTCCACACCGCCGCGACCACGGGGGCCTGCTTGTCGTCCGAACCGTCGGAGCTGAGCAGTTCCGTGCGGTTCTGCGCCAACAGGTCCAGGTACTCGGCGACCTGCATGCCGGTCGTGGCCCTCCACGCCGCCGCCTGCTCCACCGCCAACGGGAGGTCGCCGAGCGCCTCGGCCAGTGCATCGGCCTCCACCTCGTCGATCTCGCCGCCGCGCTTGGACAGCAGTTCGATGCTCTCCGCGCGGGTGAAGATCTCCACCGCGACGCGCTGGGCGAAGCCCTGCCACTCCGAGTTCCTGGACGTGACCACGATGTGGCCCGAGCCCGCGGGGAAGAACTGGCGGACGTCGTTCGGGCTGTCGGCGTTGTCGAAGACCAGTATCCAGCGCTTGGCCGGGTCGTAGGTGCGCAACTCCTCCAGCACCGCGGGGACAGCGGTGTCGGCTGAGCCCGCGGTCGCCACACCCAGGCGCTTGGCCAACTCGACGAAGCTGGTCTTGATCTGCGCGGGCTGCTCGGCCGGGATCCACCACACCAGGTCGTACTCCGAGGCGTGGCGGTGGATGTACTCGATCACGGTCTGCGACTTGCCGACACCACCCATGCCGTGCAGGGCTTTCGGGAGTACGGCCGCTGTGCCCGACTCGGCCACCTGGACGCGCAACTGCTCCAGCAGTTCGGCTCTGCCGACGAAGTCCGGGTTGCGCAACGGCACCGCGCCCCAGATCTGCGGCTGGGTCGTAGCGGTGCGCCGCTCGCCGGTTGTGATGTGCGTGCCCGATGCCGTCACGTCCTCAACTCCTTGGGGCGGCTGGCTATGCGGCTCCCTGACCATGTCGGCGGTGGTCGTGAGGGAGTCGGTGGTCGTCATTGCGCTGTGTTCTCCAGGATCTCGTATCGGCTGCCTCCCCGGGGGTGCCGATGCCATGTCGTGTTGCGGGGAGGTCTGGTCGATCGAGAGCGCTGCGCGGACCTGCGTCGCGCGCGTCGAGTACGGCCCGGCGAGGGCGCGGAGCACAGCGGCCTGGACCTTCAGGTAGGGCTTGGTCTGCGGCGAGACGGTCACGGCGGGCGCGTGGGTCGGATTGGCCAGTACCTCGCGGAGGTCCCGCAACGGCGGGGTCTCCGTTCCCGCGTAGTCGTCGAGCACCTGCGCGACCCGTGCGGTGTCCACTCGACGGCAGGTGGCGAGGAGCTCTTCCCGTACGCCGTCGTGGAAGTCGTAGATGACGGTCGCGGCCGTCCCGTTGGCGGGCGGGACCTTGCGGACGATGCCGCCCAGCATCACCTCGGCCAACGTGGACTGGGAGGAGTTGGGGAGCAGCACGCGCTGAACCCTGGTGATCAGCGGAGGGCTCAGCGGGCTGGCCGCGAGCAGCCCGGCCAGGTGGAACGCCTCGACCGAGGCGAAGGTGCGGAACCGCGCGACGCGCTCCGCAGCGGTGAGGCCGTCGTCCTGAGCCGGTGTCGGCTGGAGGTCTTCGCGATAGGTGCTCACCAGGGTGGCGGTCATCTCCACCCATTCGGCGCCGGGTGAGGTGATGAGCTTGGCCCAGCCCGCCATCCAGCTCTTCGAGAGCCCGAGCACCGGCACGGGTACGACTCCGTCGTCGGTCGCGACGTCCGTCCGCAGGCGGTGGTTGGGTGCTCCCGGAGCCGGGGCGGACAAGCGCATCCGCCGCGTGGTGACACCGCCCCAGGACCAGAGCCGCTGGTGCAGCGAGTGCACGATCGCCACGGGCATGCGACGGCCCCACCCGTGCAGCACGTGGGGCACCGCGCCGCTGTGCCAGGCCTTGCCGGTGGTGTCGGTGAAGACCAGGACGATCCGCGTCCCGTTGGGCTCCACCAGGAATCCCGTGTCGTGGGTCGCCCCGCCCTCGCTCCGCAGCGACAGGTCGGCGGGGTCCGGGCTGTCGGTGTTCAGCTCGAACATCCGCACGTCGCGGAACGCGCCCTGCTGCTCGAGAACCGCGCGGAACTCCTGGGTGGTCCGCCTCCACAGGTCGTCGGCCATCGTGGCGTCGACCACCAGCGCCACGTCGAACCGCCGCCACGGTAGCGGTTTCAACTCGGGCAGCCACAGGCCGTCGGTCGCCGCGCGCACGGCCGTGGCCTCTTCGTCGAGCACCAGGTTCCGGGGCGACGGGAAGGCGCGGGTCAACGGGCGCAGCGCACGGCTGATGTCCCGCCGCTCCGGCATGGCCGGCACGGTCGGCCACGCCGATGCCGCGTGCCGTCGGGGGTCGTCCTCGCCCACGGCGCCGGTCGACGTCAGCGTCTGCGGCCCAGGGGTCCACTGGCGGGTGGGATGGTCCTCCGGTTCACCGCGGGGCTCCGGTTCGGTCGGAGGCTCCGGGGTCGAGTCCGGCAGCGGACGCTCGTCCGCGGCGGGCTCGTCGTCCGGGCGCGCGGGGGCGACCGGATCGCGCGGTGTCCGGGAGGACTCCACGTCCGGGTGAATGCGGTTCGCCAGCCACAGGGAGTCCCGGATCTCGCGATAGGTCAGGGTCTCGGTGGTCAGCGGCTCCAGGGTGTCGTCCCCGGCCTCGAAGTGCTGGAGCACCACTTCGTGCGGTGGAGGCCGGTCTCGGGGCCGGGTCACCGGGGCTCCGCCAACGGGTGCCAGATGGCGGTCAGCAGCTCTTTCCACTCCTCGTCCGGGATGTACGCCCCGGACGTCGCCAACCGGGTCGCGAGGTGCACGGCGTTGAGCAGCTGGTCGGCCGCCAGCCCGCCCACCTCGCTGCTGCGCTCCAGGAACTCGGCGATCAGCCTGCCGGTGTCGGTGCGCTCCCGGCCGCGGAACTGGGCGGTGACCATGGCGCTGAGCTGCTGGGGGTTCGGCCGGTCGACGCGGAGGCGGAGGCACCTGCGCAGGAACGCGGGCGGGAACTCGCGTTCACCGTTGCTGGTGATCACGATGACGGGGAACTCCCGGCACCGGACGAGTCCGTTGTGGACGGTCGCGGTGTGGCCGCGGTCGTGGGTGAGCACCTCGACCGCGGACTGGCGCTTGCTGTAGCGCACGAGTTCGTCGATCTCGAACTCGCCTTCCTCGAAGGTGTTGAGCAGGTCGTTGGGCAGGTCGATGTCGCCCTTGTCCAACTCGTCGATCAGCACCACGCGCGGGAGGTCCGCTGCCAGCAGCGCGGTGCCGAGCGGGCCGAGGTGGATGAAGTCGCCGATGTCGGGCTCGGTGCCGTCTGCCGACGCCTGGACGCGGGCGATCGCGTCGTACAGGTAGAGCCCGTTGTTCAAGGTCGTCCTCGAGGACACGGGCCAGCGCAGCACCGGTCCGAGGCCCAACTCGCGCGCGATCAGGTAGGCGAGCGAGGACTTCCCGGTTCCTGGATCGCCTGTCACCAGCAGCGGCCGCCGCAGCTGGATGGAAGCGTTTACCAGGTGCACCTCTTCGGGCTGGGGCACGCGCCGCAGGTGTTCCATCCCGCCGACCCGCCGATTGCCCTCCCCGCCGTCGTCGTCCGGGCGTGAGGCGTTGCCCTCTCCCGTGAACGTGCGCCACGGTGGTGGCGGGGGCAGGTCGCTGATCGGTGTGCTCGCCACCGTGCCGTCGCCGCGGTAGATGCGCCAGTCGCTCATCCGGCTTCCCCCTCTTCGATCGGGTGTGCTGCCTGATGCGGGGTGATGGGGCGGTTCGGGTCGTCGTAGAGAACGGTCAGCGCCGTGCCCAGGTGGTCTTCGCCCGGCGCCTTGGCGTACGCGGAGATGCGCGCCCGCTGGACCCGTTCGAGCAGGTGGTGGGGGTTTCCCGCGTCGTGCAGGAGTTCCTCGAACGCGGCGGCGAACTCGCTCGACGGGCGTGTGCGGTGGAAGAGGACGAGCGGGACCCCGGCCTTGATGGTCACGGCGAGCGGGTCGCGCCCAGCGGTCTCCGGACGGGGCGGGGTGCTGAGCACCACCGCGACGACGTCGGGACGCTTGTGCAGGTCCGCCACCAGGCGTCGGACGCCGTGGTCGTCGCCCCCGTGGTCGCCGATGGCGCAGACCGGGTCGATGCGGCCGGTGCGGTTCAGCTGAGTGGTCAGGTCGGTCCACCGCCTGCGCCACTCGCGGTGGTACTTCTGGGACCTGGTGCGCTCGGCGCTGCGCACGACGGCGATGTACCTGGTGCCGATGGGCTCGGAGAAGTCGTCGTTCTCCCAGGGCCACTGGTCGACGTCCAGCACCGTCAGGTCAGGCGTGTCCAGGACGAACTCGACCAGGACGTCGGGCTGCCGCTGCGACCACTCGTCCTCGGCCTGCTCGATCAGCGTGGCCACGTGCGTCTTCGCCTCGGCCAGCGAACACGTCTTGTCGACGTCCCTCCGGGGTGCCCACGACGTCGAGTCGCCGCACTGCCGCCAGGACTTCACCACGAGGTCGTCACCGGTCGGTCCCACGCGCTCCAACTGGAGCACCAGGTAGGCGATTTGCCGAGTGGGGGCCGCGGGGGGTGCGGCGTGAGCCGCCCGGACGTCCTTGCGCACCGCGGCGAGTTCTTCGACGAGGCCCATCTCGGCGGCCCGCGCGCTGGACCACTGGAGAAGTCGGATCTTCAAAGCGGCGTCCGCGCGCGTGGCGATGTGCTCGACCAGCACCAATGTGCGGGGAATTCCATCCGGCCGAGCGTTGAGCGCTTCCAACGCGTCGAGAATACGAGGATAAGTCGAGTGCCTGCCCACGTCCGGAGCGTCCGGACCGCCGGAGGCGCGGTAGAGGTCGACGATGTCTGGTATCACCACATTGGCCAGCATCGTGAGCAACTCGGTCCTCTGGTCCAGGGGAAATACGTCTGCGGGCGCCTCCACTTGTGATGCGCTGTCCAGTCCTGGGGGCAAGTGTCTCAGCAACTGCGCGTCGTTGCCGAATGGGGGTGTCGGACCTTGAAGGGCCGCTTGATTGCGAATCATTTTCAAGTCGACTTCGAGTTCTCGGAGAGCTCCCAGCAACTGGCCTGTTCCCTGTTCATGTTGGGAGGAGGCCAGTGCGAGCTTTTCCGAGAAGGACAAAGGGTCCAAATTGTAGGGTACCCCGAAAGCCATCCAGTTCGGCAAGAGGCTGAGCAGGCGCATCCTCGCCGTTTCGTCGTGCCCGGAAAGTGCTTCGACCAGTCTGGTGATGAGGTCGTGGACGGTGGGCGGAGGCGGGGGAGTGGTCCTCGTCGCCCACTCGGTGGTGGTCGCCGCGTCGGGTCGGGAGTCCGGCCGTCGGATCCACGCCGTGGTGTGAAGGGTCTTGACGTTTATGTTGACCTGCTGGTATCGCTCGGGTTCTGCCGCAGGCTCGTGCGACAGCGTCTCCGTGAAGAACCGATCAGAAACGACAACCGTTACCAGGTCGCCCGACTCGCGGTGCGCGAGGCGCACGGGTTCGGCGTCGACCAAGCGGCACGCGTCGATGACAGGGGTGCTGGTCGCCCCGTTCTTGCCGGAGTCGACCGGGCCCGAATGCAGTGCGAAGCGCACCCTTATCCTGCCTTCGGGTCCAGAATTCGAGTTGTGACGCCGCAATTGTGCGGTCAGGCGCGCGGGTAACCTGTCTATGATCCGGCCCTCGGGAAACCGTGCGGGGATGAGCACCAGCGCCCCATCGCCCTGGGGCTGCATCGAACAGGCTTTCCAGTCGATGTCGGCCTCGTAAAAGGCGTGCTCCAACGCGGTGAAGAACCCGGCTTGCAGTGTCGACCGGTGCAGATCGGCCCGCATCTGGTCGCTGAACCGTTCGATGTCGACGACGAGGATCGCGTGGTGGATCGGCTGGGGTAACAACCGGGCATCACCTCAATCGGCCGAATCCGGCAGCGTCCAGTCACCCTAGTCGGGTGAACGCGCTCGCGGCATGCGCCACCGGTGTGGTAATCCGTATTCTCGGGTTCGAGTTCGGCGGAAGGTTTCCGCTTGGTGACGAGGTTGGTTAAACCTGGTCGAATCCGAGTTGACGTCGGGTGGGGTGGGTGTTTCCGGCCCACGGCGGCTGTGGTGCCCTGGGTGTCGTCGACAGTGGTCCGCCGGTCCGCGCCGCGATCCCGAGCCGACTCGATCTGGTGTCCCGCGGTGTTGAGGGGACGCCTCCGTCGAGGCGTCCCCTCAACGGTCAGAGCTTGGTGGTGCTGATCCGGAAGTTGGAGAAGTACGAGTGGACTTCCTTCTTCGGGCCCCAACTCGTCTCGTGGCCGCCGAAGAAGGTCGAGAAGAACACGCCCTTGAACGGGATGCCGGCGATGCCTGGCGCCGACTTGCTCGACAGGACCTGTTTGCCGTCGTACCAGACGGTGATCTGGCCGGTGGAGCGGTTCACCGACTGCTGGATGTTGTGGGTTTGGCCGTCTGGGGAGAAGTTCCACGAGCCGAGGCCGATGTCCTTGCCGTAGCCGTCGCCTGCCGGCGTGTAGACGTAGACCTCGCCCTTGCTGCCGTTGCGGAACATGAAGCGCGTCGACCAGGCCTGGCCGTGGTTGCCGCCGCTGGCCTCGCCGGTGTTGCCGCCGTAGAGGCCGGGGAGTTTGCCGCCCAGGCCGAAGTCGAAACCGCTGGGGAAGCGGATGTCGTACTTCAGGTACAGCGTGGTGGCCTTGGTCAGGTCGGCGTGGCCGTTCTTCGAGAGGTTCTGGTAGAACTGCCCGCCGCCGGACGTGGGGCAGTTGGTGCACGACGGCGCCGAGGAACCCTTGCCGTACTTGACGTCCAGCGTGCTGCCGCTGGCCTTCATGTTGCCGAAGCCGAACTCGCCCGCTCCGTCGATCCCCCACGAACTCCGCCACGAGGAGGAGGGGAAGCCGGAGAAGGTTCCCGACCACGGTGCGGGGGCCGCGGCGGCCGTTCCGGTGGTGGACGTCAGCGCGCCCGCGGTCACGGTCACCGCGAGCAGGGCTTTGAACAGACGGGATGTCAGGGTGCCCATCCGTTCTCCTTCCGTTGTGGGGTGCGGGCTCCAGGCCCTTGGGCGGCGGCGTGGGAGAAAGGTAAACGGTCTAGACCACAAGTTCAATGATCTGATTACTATTCACGGATGTGAAACGGTGGCTCGGGCTGATCACTTCTGCCACGGTGATGACCATGCGCGGGGACGGCTTTCGGGCGGCTTTCGGCGTCGCCGAGTTCCGCGTGCTGTGGTGCGCCTCGCTGACGTCGATCGTCGGCGACCAACTGGCCCGCCTGGCGTTGTCGATCCTGGTGTTCCAGCGCACCGGCTCCCCGGCGTGGACCGCCCTGACCTACGCGCTCACGATGCTGCCCGGCCTGCTGTCCGGGGTGTTCCTCACCGGGCTCGCCGACCGCTTCCCGCGCCGGACCGTGATGGTGTGCAGCGACGTCGTGCGGGCCGTGCTGGTCGCCGTGATGGCCCTGCCCGGAGCGCCGTTGCCGCTGGTCGTGGGTCTGCTGGTGGTCGTGCAGTTGGCCGAGCCGCCGTTCGCGGCCGCGCAGGGCGCGCTGCTGCCGCTGGTGCTGGGGGACCGGCGCTACGAGGCGGGCCAGTCGATCCACCTGATCACCCACCAGGTCGGGTTGCTGCTCGGTTTCGCGGGCGGTGGGCTCGTGGTCGCCGGTCTGGGCACGTCCGGGGCGCTCGCGGTCGACGCCGTCACGTTCGGGCTGTCCGCGCTGCTACTGCGTTTCGGGCTGCGCGCCCGACCCGCCTCGCTCACGCCGTCGCCCTCGGACGGGCCGGGCGCGTGGCTGGGGCAGGTGCGGGCGGGCGCGGGCCTGGTGTGGCACGACCGCAGGCTGCGGACCCTGATCGCGCTCGGCTGCCTGGCGACGTTCAGCGTCATCCCGGAAGGGCTGGCGGCGCCGTTCTCCGCGCAGGTCGGGGCGGGCGCCGCGGGGGTGGGCGTGCTGCTGGCGGCGGACCCGGTCGGCATGGTCGTGGGCACGCTGCTGCTGCGCCTGGCGCCGTCGGCCACGCGCGTCCGGCTGCTCGGCGCGCTGGCCGTGGGCACGGCGCTGCCGCTGCTGGGGTACCTCGCCTCACCGGGGTTCGGGTTGGCCGTGGTGCTGCTCGCGCTGTCCGGGCTGTTCAGCGCGTACCAGGTCACGGCGGGTGCGACGTTCGTCCGCCTGGTGCCGGACGAGCGCCGGGGGCAGGCGCTCGGTTTCGCCCGCGCCGCGCTCGTGGCCTCGCAGGGCCTGGGCGTGGCGGCGGGTGGGCTCGTGGCGCAGGGGAGCGGCTCGATCGTCGGGACGATCGCCGCCGCGGGGGCCGCGGGAACGGTGCTCGCGCTCGCCGCGGCCACCTCGTGGTCGCGAGTGTCCACCGGTGGCTGACCGGTTCACCAGATCTTGTCGCGCATGCGGTCCACCTCCCCCGTTTTCCGGGCATACGTCTCGAACGGGACCGGGGATCACCAGATCTTGTCGCGCACGGTGGTCACCTCCTCCGCGTCGTGTCACCCCGCCGGCGGCTGACATCGGCCCAGGTCACGATTAGCGTGACCCTCCGTCCGGGCATGGCGGCCGCGTCGTGGGGTAAACATGGGCATGGGACATCGCGCGGACGCTCCGGCCGGGGCCGGTGGCGCCTGGTGCGTCCCGCGCTGGTCACTATGGTCCCTGCCCGCACGGGCGTTGGCCTACGTGCTACTGGTGGACTCGGGCGCGGCCATCGCGGTGGTCTTGTCCGCACTGGGCCCGGTCACGGCCCGCTCGTGGCTCATCGCGGGCGTCCTGGCGGGCTGCGCGGTCGCGCACCTGCACTGCTCGCGCTGGATCGAGCGCATCCGCCGCGACCACAGCCACCTGCCGCACGTCGACCTGTGCAGCATCTGGATCTTCGCGGGCGCCCTTGTGCTGCCACCGCTGCCCGCGGTGCTGCTGGTCGCGACCATCTACCTGCACCGGTGGTGGATGGTCGGCCGCTGGGACGCCTCCCGCCCGCCGCACCGCTGCGTGTTCACCGTGTCCATGATGATTCTCGCCGCCCTCGCCGCGAACGGCGTCTCCACCGCCTCCGGCCTGCGGGAACACCTCCAGCACGGCACCCCGTCGGGGCCGCTGGACCTGGTCGGCATCGTCGGCGCGGCCGCCGCGCAGTGGGGCGTCAACTCGCTGCTCGTCGGTGTCGTCATCGTCATCACGGTCAAGCTCCGCAAGATCGGCGAAGCGGTCGGCAGCGCCGGGGACAACCTCCTCGAGGTCGGACAGCTGGCGCTCGGCTCGTTCGTCGCGCTGGCCGTCGCGTGGTGGCCGGGCTTCGCCCTCCCGATGGTCGTCGCGGCCGTCGCGCTGCACCGCACGGTGCTGATCCACCAGCTCGAGCTGGCCGCCCGAACGGACAACAAGACCGGGCTCCTCAACGCCGAGTCGTGGCACCTCCAGGCCCGCCTGGAACTCCAGCGCACCCGCGACCGCCAGACCCCGGCGACCCTGGGGCTGTTCATGATCGACGTCGACCACTTCAAGGACATCAACGACCGCTACGGCCACCAGGTCGGCGACTCGGTGCTGCGCGAGATCGCCGAGGCGCTGGCGGCGACGGTCCGGCGCGGCGACTCGGTGGGCCGCTTCGGCGGCGAGGAGTTCGCCGTCCTGCTGCCGATGGTCGAACGCGCGGAAGCCCTCGTCATCGCCGAACGCGTGCGGTCGCGGGTGCTCGGCCTGAAGATCGACGACTGCGCGGGCGGCCTGGTCACGGGCCTGGGCGTCAGCATCGGCGTGGCGATCTGGCCGGAGATCGACGAGGACACCCTGGAGGGCGTCCTGGCCGCCGCCGACTCCGCGCTGTACGAGGCGAAGCGCCTCGGCCGCGACCAGGTCCAGGTGGCGGGCGCGCAACGCCGCCTGCGCTGGGCCCCCGCGACCCGCGTCCCGCACGTGGCGGACTAGCGGCCGCCCAGGTCGATCGCACGGCGCACGTCGCCGACGTAGGCCTCGGGCTGTTCCCACGCCGCGAAGTGGCCGCCCGCCTGGTGTTCCACGTACTCGCGGACGTTCAGGAACGCCTCGGCGTAGCCGCGCGGCTCGGGTTTGGTGTCGCGCGGGAACACCGAGAGCACGGTCGGCGTGTCGACCCGGTCGGGGAGCGCGACCGGTTCGGCGTAGGTGGCGAAGGACGTGCCGATCGTGCCGGTCACCCAGTAGGCGGTGACCCACGTGAGGAGGTCGTCCCGCGTGAAGGCCTGGTCGTCGGACCAGGACTCCAGCTTCTCGACGATCCAGGCCGCGAGGCCCGCCGGTGAGTCGCCGAGGGCGACGGCGAGCGTGTTGGGCCGCGTCGACTGCTCCGCGATGTACCCGCCGTGAGCCCGGAACCACGCCGCCGACCGGTCGAGGTAGGCCACCGCGTCGGGCGCGAGCGACGCCGGGTCCGCCGTGACCGCGCGTCGAGGGGCGACGTTCGTGAGGTGCAGGGCGGTCACCCGGTCCGGGTGCTCGGCCGCGAGGATCTCCGCGACCGTGCCGCCCACGTCGCCGCCGGACACCGTGTACCGCGGGTAGCCGAGTTCCTCCACGGCGTCCGCGACGAGGGCGGCGATCCGGTTGACGGACGTGCCGGGAGCGGTGAGCGGGGCGGCGAACGGGAAGCCCGGCAGCGCGGGGACCACCACGTGGACGTCCGTGAGCAGGGGCAGGACGCGTTCGAACCGCAGCACCGAGTCCGGCCAGCCGTGCAGCAGCACGACGACCGGGGCGGCGGGATCGGCGGCCCGCTGGTGGACCACCCGCAGCTCGGTGTCGCCCGCTCGCACGGTCTGCCAGGGGAGTTCGCCGATGCGGCGTTCGTGCACGGCCCAGTCGTACCCGTTCGCCCAGTGGTCGAGCAGGTCGTCGAGCCGGGTGCGGGTGATGCCGCGCGTTGGGTCGTCGCTCCACGGGGTCGTGGCGTGCCGCGTTCGGCGGAGTCGTTCCTTCAGATCGTCCATGTGTATGAGCGTACACATGATGTGTATGCTCATACACATGACTTCCCGCAACGCGGCCGCCACCAGGCAGCGGATCCTGGAGCACGCGCGCCGCCTGTTCGCCCGGCACGGGTACACGGCGATCACGGTCAAGGGCGTGGCCGACGCGGCGGGGGTGTCGCCGAACCTCATCACCCGCTACTTCGGCGGCAAGGACGGTCTCTTCCTGGCGGCGACCCAGGTAGAGATCCCGGTCGCGGACTCGTTCGACGGCGACCGCTCCACGCTGGGCGAGCGCCTCGCGGCGAGCATCGTCCAACGCTGGTTCGGGGACCCCGGAGAGGACCCGCTGCTCGTGTTGCAACGCGCGTCCGGCGAACGTCCCGAGGCGGCGGAGGCGTTGGCCGCGTTCCTCGACGCGAACTCGTTGGAGCCGTTGCGCCACTACCTGCGTGACGGCGGCCTGACCGACGAGGAAGCCCACGACCGGGCCGCCGCGATCGACGCCTTCGTGCTCGGCGTCTCGACGCGCCGCCGAGTCCTGCGCGCCGACCTCGGCGACCCCGCCGAACTCCGGGCCTGGCTCGGCGCCACCATCCAGCGCCTCGCCGACGGCTGACGCTAGTTGTAGTACCCGTCCACGACCGCCGTCGCCTCCTCCGTCAACGCCGGGCCCTCCAGCCGGAACCCGGCGAACCCGCCGGGCTTGAGGGCCGCGAGCTGCTCGCCCGACAACGCGAACACGACCCGGCCCAGGCCGGAGCGGTCGATCGCGCCCGCGCACATCGGGCACGGTTGGGTGCTGGTGTACATCGTGGTGGTCGCGGCGGTGGCCGGGTCGAGTTCGCGGGCCGCCCAGCGGGCCGCCTTCAGTTCCGGGTGGGCGGTGATGTCGCCGTCGGTCAGGACCGTGTTGCGGAACTCGACGAGCACCGTGCCGTCGGCGTCGGCCAGCAGCGACCCGAACGGCGGGTCGCCCGCCTCGCGGGCCGTGCGGGCAAGCTCGATGGCGCGGCGGAGGAGGTTTTCCTGGTTGGTGTCCACGACACCAGGCTAGATTTCGCGCCCTGGAGCAGGAAGGGAACATCCCCGGTGTTGATCCGTTAGGACCGGGGAATCCACGGTATTTTCGCGGTATGGCCGAGACCCTTGACCCGACCGACTGGCTGATCCTGCTGGAACTCCAGCGCGACGGCCGCGTGCCGCTCACCGAGCTGGCGCGGCGGGTCAGCCTGGGCGCGTCGGCGACGACCGAGCGCGTCAAACGCCTGGAGGCCGCCGGGGTGATCACGGGCTACCGCGCCACCGTCGACCTCGACCGGGTCGGCTACCCCGTGCTCGCCGTGGTGCGGCTCAAGCACGCGGGCAGCAGGCACGAACCGTTCCACCGCCTGCTGGACGACCGCGCCGAGGTCCTGGAGTGCCTGCGCACCACCGGCGACGACTGCTACGTGCTGAAGGTCGCGGCCACCTCGATGGAACACCTGGAACACGTCGTCAACGCCCTGTCGTTCTTCGGCGACACCAACACCAACATCGTCTACAGCCAAACCCTCCCGTTCCGCGGCCCCGCGAACCCTGACGCGTCAGTCCTCCCAGACGTCGCTCGCCGGTAGTCCGCGCGCCGCGCGTTCGCGGTCGATCAGGCGTTGGATCAACGCCGTCTTGCCCTTCGTGTACGCGAGGCCGTCGGACTCGGTCGCGGCGAGGTGGCGTTTCAGGGTGCCGTACTCGGCTGCGGCGTCTGGGTTGGCCAGGAGGTGGTCGCGGAGCAGGCGTTCGTTGCGGGTGGCCCAGGTGTCGGCCGGGACGATGTGGAGGTGGTGGGTGCGCACGCCGTTGGTGTCGCGGGTGTAGAACAGGCGGTTGCGCATGTCGGTTTCCTCGCGCACGTAGCCCAGGGCTGTGAGGGCGGTGTCGGGGACGGTGGACAGGTCCGGTGTGGACGCCATCAGGTCGATCACCGGTTTTGCGGCCAGGTCGGGGATCGCGGTGCTGCCGACGTGTTCGATGGTGGGGAACAACGGTCGTAGTTCGGCCATGCGGCGTTCGGCCTCGGCGGGCCAGGTGGGGTCGGGGTCGGAGAAGGCGATCGGCATTTCGGGCAGCCTAGTAGGTTGCGGTGGTGGTGAAACCTGAATTCCCGATCACGACGGAACGGCTGGTGCTGCGGCCTTTCACGATGGATGACCTCGATGCCGTGCACGCCTGGCAGGCGTTGCCGGAGGTGGCGCGGTTCCTGTACTGGTCGGCGCGGACCCGTGAGGAGAGCCGGGTCGCGCTCGCGGCGAAGAAGGCGTGGCCCGAGGCGGTGGGGGAGTCGTGTTCGTTGGCCGTGCAGCGGCGGGACACCGGTGACGTGATCGGCGAGGTGCACGTGGAGTGGACGCACGAGCAGTGGCGGCAGGGGGAGTTCGGGTTCGTGTTCCACCCCGATCACGGTGGGCGGGGGTTCGCGACCGAGGCGGCGGAAGTGGTGCTGCGGTTGGGGTTCGTGAACCTCGGGTTGCACCGGATCATCGGGCGGTGCGATGTGCGCAACACCGGGTCGATCAAGCTCATGGAGCGGCTCGGGATGCGCAAGGAGGCGCACTTCCGGCACAACGACATCTTCAAGGGCGAGTGGGGCGAGGAACTCGTCTACGCGATGCTCGACGACGAGCTGTCCTAGAGCCCCGCCAGCAGTTCCGCGGTGCCGGTGTCGTCGACCGGCGTGAACACCAGCAGCACCTGGTCGGACGTGCCGGTGGTCAGGAACTGGTAGTACAGCTCCAGCGGGCCGTTCGGGCCGTCCAGCCGCTTGCGGTCGGTCACCCGGCCGAGCACCTCGTGGGCGTCCCACAGGTCGGCGAACTCCTCGCTGTCCCGCCGGAGCCGGTCCACGAGGTCGCGCGCCGCCGCGTCCGCCCGCCGCACGACCACCGCCCGCAGGTCGGCGACCCGCGCCCGGCTCTCCTCGTCGCGGAGGTCCTCGGGGAACACCCGACGGGCCGCCGGGTCGGTGAACCACCGGTAGTACGTGCTGCGCCTCACTCCCTTGTGGACGGTCGCGTCGCCGAACAGCGCCAGGGAGAGCCGGTTCTGCGCCAGGGTCTCGCCGAGGTCGGTCATCACGTGCGCGGGAACGTCGCCGAGCTGCTCCAACACCCTCAGCAGCGCCGGATCGGGGTCGACCACCCGAGGCGGCGGGGGCACGGGGTGGTCGGTCAGCCGGGACAGGTGGTCCCGCTGCGCCGCGGTCAGCTCCAGCGCGGCGGCCAGCGCCGTGACGACCTGCGCCGACGGCCTGCTCGTGCGGTTCTGCTCCAGCCGCGTGTAGTAGTCGACCGAGATCCCGGCCAGGTCGGCCACCTCTTCCCGCCGCAGCCCCGAAACCCGGCGCACACCCGCGGTGTCCGAGGGGCGGGCGTCCGCGCGCCGCGCCCGCAGGAAGTCCGCCAACTGCTGTCCGTCCACACCACCACCCAACCACGGAGGACTTCTCCGGGGGAGCGACTCGCCCTGCCACCCGTCGGCGCGCGGGGCCACGCTGGAGCCATGATCACCGCGATCCGCGACACCACGCTCGCCTGGGACGAGTCCGGCGACGGCCCGGTCGCCGTCTGGGCGCACCCCCTGACCAGCAGCGGATCGGCGCCGCTGTTCGACTGGACGCCGGTCGCCGCCGACCACCGCCTCGTCCGCTACGACGCCCGCGGCCACGGCCGTTCCGGGAGCGGAACCTCGGCGGACTTCACCTTCGACAACCTGGCCCGCGACCTGCTGGCCCTGCTCGATGTGCTCTCCCCGGACGCGCCGGTCTCCGGGATCGGCGCGTCCCTGGGCACGGCGACCCTGCTGCACGCCGTCGTCCAAGCGCCCGAGCGGTTCGACCGGCTGGTGCTGGCGGTCCCGCCCACCGCGTGGGAGGCCCGGTCGCCGCAACGCGCGCTCTACGAGTCCATGGCCGCCCTCGTGGAGGAGAAGGGGGCGGGCGCGTTGGAAGACCTGCTGCGCGACGCCCCCGCCCCCACGTCACACCGGATCGAGGTCGCCGAGGACCAGCTCCCGGCGCTGCTGCGCGGGGTGGGCGCGTCCGACCTGCCCCCGCGCACCCGCGTTGCCGCCCTCCGCCTCCCGGTGCTGCTCCTGGCCTGGGAGGGCGACCCGGTCCACCCCGTCGCGTCGGCCGTCGAGCTGGCGTCGCTCATCCCCGGCGCGGAGCTGGAGGTCGTCCGGACCGCCGCCGACGCCCAGGGCTGGTCACACCGTGCCGCCGCCTTCCTCGCCGTCTGACGCGAGCACGGTGAACACCTCGCCGATCCGGTCCAGGTCCACGTCCTCCTCCGCCAGTTCGGCGGCGATCCGCTCGACCGTGAACAGGAACGCGCGGAGGTCGTCGAGCGGCAGGAACGCGGTGTCGGCCATCAGGGACAGGCGCATCCGGTCCGGGGTGCCGCCGGTGTCCAGGTAGAGGGCCATGTCCTCGTGCGGGGTGCGTTCCGGCCACGTCAGCGTCGTCGGGGTCGGTGGGCCGGCCTTCGTGCGCGACCGGGGCAGGGTGGACCACATGTCGTTGATCTGGCAGCCCGGTGGCAGCACGACGTCGCGGAGCACCTCCGCGGCCAACCGGCCGTCGTAGCGGGCGTGGCTCTTGGCCGCGGTCATCGTCGCCGCGGACTGGCGCAGCACCGCGGCGAAGTCCGGCACGTCCAGGTCCACCACGGTCTTCACGGCCTGGTTCAGCGTCGTCACGGCGTCGAACAGGTCGGGCGCCAACCTGTTGCTCTGCATGACGTCCAGCCGGTGCACGGGCTCGGGGCAGAGGTGGCGGAGCAGGCCGGTGGTGATCGACAGCAGCACGACCGACGTGGTGGTGCGCAGCCGTCGGGCCGCCGCCCGGAGCGCGACCGGGAGCGCGTCGGACTCGATCTCGCCGCGCACGAACCGCGGCGAGAGGGGAACGGCCCGTGCCGCGGGGCCGTGCGACGGCATCCGCGCCACGTGCTCCCGCAGGTGCCGCATCGCCTCGATGTTGAGCAGCTGGCCGTCCGGCGAGTTCTGCCGGGTGGCCAGGTCCACCGGCTGCACGGCCGGTTTCGGGGCGGGCACGGGTTTTCCGCCCGCGCGGGCGTGGAGCATGGCCGTCAGTTCGGCGACGAGCAGTTCCACGCCGGTGTGGTCGGCGGCCATGTGCGAGACGCCGAGGACGACGAGCACCGGGATGCCCTCGTGCAGCGCCAGGGAGATCCGGACCGGCAGCTCCTTGTCGTGGTCGAACGCCGTGGCACCGGCCCGCACCAGGCAGTCGGTGACGATGCTGGTGAAGTCCACCGGGTCGTCGGCGGGCCGGTCGAACACGGTCACGTCGAGCGCGCCGGACGCCAGCACCTCCTGCGTCGCGTCGCCGCGCGGGGAGGCGTGGAACAGCGTGCGCAGGGACTCGTGGCGCAGCAGCAGTTCGCTGAGCTGCTCCAGCACGTCGCCGAGCGACAGCAGCAGCGGCACGTCCAGCCACCGGGTCAGGACGAAGAACGGCTTCACCTCCGGCAGCCACTCGTGGATGCCGTCCCAGGTGCCCCGCTGACCCCACGTCAGCGGGGCGACCCTGGACCGGCCGCCGTGGAACTCGGCCTGGACCGTGCTCTCGGTGATCACGACGCGCCCTTCAGCTCGACCGCCGCGGGACGGGTGAACAGCACGTCCCGCAGGCAGTGCACGGAGTAGGTCAGGCCCGCCGTCCACCCGGCGACCACGGCCCACATCACGGCGTCGATGCCGAACGGGCCGTTGAGCAGGTAGGCGAACGGGACCTGGACGACGACGAACGCGATGAGCGTGCAGATCAGCGGCGCGGTCGTGCGCCGCGACCCGTTGAGGTACCCGTGCAGCACGACCATCACCGTGTACAGCACCAGGAACGGGTAGATGATCAGGACGTACCGCTCGGTCAGCTCCTGGGTCGCGGGGTCGCCGGTGAACAGCCCGGCGATGGGGGAGCGGGCCAGCAGCACCACCGCCGAGACCACGGCGGTGAGCCCGACCGTGAGCCCGAGCGTCTGCACCAGCCCCCGTCGGGCCCGGTCGCGGTCCGCGCCGCCCAGGTTCTGCGCCACGAACGCGGTCACCGCGCCGGAGAAGTCCAGGAACAGCATCCCGGTGAACAGCTCCAGCCGGGACACGATGGTGAACGCCGCCAGCACCACGGCCCCGTAGGACTGGATGATCCAGACCAGCACCATGATCCCCACCGCGAGGATGATGTGCTGGCTCGCCAACGGGAACCCCAGCCGCACCGCGTCCACCAGTTCGCGCCGCACGGCCGGTTCGGCCTGCTTGCGCCCCAACGGGTAGATGCGCCGCGCGGCCACCAGCCCGACGACGAACGCGGCCGCGCTGGCGATCACCGTCGCGAGCGCCGCGCCGCCGATCCCCATGCCCAGCACCGAGAGGAACACCCAGACCAGCACGATGTTGGCCACGTTGCCGAAGCCCTGCACCCACATCGCGGCCCGCGAGTTGCCCAGGCCGCGGAAGTAGGCGCTGACGGCGGCCAGCCCGAACATCGCCGGGAAGCCGAGCGACAGCGTCCCGAAGAACAGCGCGCAGTCCTCCGCGAGCTGCCCGTGGATCCCCATCAGGCCCAGGACCGGCCGGGCCGCCACGGTCGCCAGCACCACGCACCCCGCCGACCACACCGCCGTGACCAGCGCCAGCGCGAGCACCACGCCCCGCCGTTCACCGTCCTGCCGCGCGCCCCGCAGGTGCGCGAGCCGGATGGTGAACGCGGTGCCGAGACCGATGAACATCGCGTTGAGCAGGTAGAACATCGGGCCTGCCACGCCGACGGCCGCGAGGCCGTCGACGCCGACGTAGTGCCCGACCAGGATGCCGTCGATCAGCACGTAGCCCTGCTGGAGCAGGTTGGCGGCGGTGAGGGGCAGCGCGAAGCCGACGATCTTGCGCAGCGCGGGCCCCTCCGTCATGTCCGTCATCAGGCCACGTCTTCCGCGAACTCGGCCAGTTCCTCGACGTGGTAGGCGATCTCGGAGATCGTCCGGTCCGCGAGCAGGTCCGCCACGTCGTAGTGCACGCCGTGCCGGACGGCGATCGTGCTCGCCACCGAGGCGGCCATGATGGAGTCGCCCCCCAGTTCGAAGAAGTCGGCCTCCACGTCGAGCGCGGGGTAGCCGAAGGCCAGGGCGAGGCACTGCGCGACCGACTGCTCGACGTCGGTGTACTCGCCGTTCTCCCGCCCCTTCAGCTCGACCTGGACGGCGGCGACGGTGGCCTTGATCTTCTCCGACGCCTTGAGCAGCCGCTCCTCCAGCGCGTGCATCTCGCGCTCGACCTTCGCGTCGATGTCGGCCGACAGCGGCACGTCGTAGGACCGCAGCAGGTGGATCAGCTCGCCGCGGTAGTGCAGTTCGCCCGCGAACAGCCGGGGCCTGCGCGACCGCAGCGCCGCGTCCACGACGTCGAGGCCGACGGACGTGGGCAGCGCCTTGAACATGGTGTCGCCGTTGGTGCCGTGGTCGACCGCCATGCCGATCTCCTTCCACGCCACCCAGTCCAGCGCCACGACGTGGCACGGTCCGCCCGCCTGCGAGCGGGCGAGGTTGTCCAGGTAGTAGTTGCCCGCCGCGTAGTCGGCCTGGCCGGGGGCCGGGAACACCGAGGCCACCGACGAGAAGTGCACGACGAAGTCGGGCCGGTCGGTCCGGGTCAGCTCGTCCAGCACGAACGCGGCGTGCAGCTTGACCCGCACGACCTCGTCGAAGTCCTCGGGCAGCCGGAACATCAGCGTCGCGCCACCGGGCAGGCCGGCGGCGTGGACGATGCCGTCGATGCGCCCCTGGTCCTGCTGGATGCCGGTCACGGCCGCCGCGAGCGCCTTCGGGTCGCCCGCGTCCGCCGACCGCACGAGCACCTTCACGCCCAGGGCCTCCAGGTCGCGGACCGTGGTGATCCGCTCGGTCGCCGTGCCCGCCGCGAGCAGGGAGTCCCACTCCTCGCGCGGCGGCATCCCGGACCGGCTGAGCAGCACCAGCGTGATGTCCGGCTGCTTCTCGGCGAACGACCGGGCGACCGCGAGGCCGAGCGCGCCCGTGCCGCCGGTGATCAGGTAAGTACCGCCGGGCTTGAGGTAGGCCTGCGGGCCGTCGGTGTCGACCTCCGGCACCTCCACGAACACCTCGCGCGACCGGTGCACGCCGCGCAGCAGGAACAGGCCGTGCTCGGCGGCGAACACCTCCGCGGCGAACACCGGGCCGGGCACCGCCGTGTCCACGTCGAGGTGCTTCACCTTGATGTACGGGTACTCGCGGCCGATGACCTTGCCGAAGCCGACCAGCGCGGCGTTCTCCGTGACGGCCGTGGTGTCGCCCTCCTCGGCGCACACGGCGGTCCGCGTCACGACCGCGAGGTCGACCTTCACGCCCGCGGCCATCAACGCCTTGGACAGGTGGAACAGGCTCGTCAGGTTCTTCGCCGTCCGCCGCTCGACCTCGTCGATGTCGCCCGCGGGCTCGGCTTCGAACGCCAGCGCGTGCACGACGTGCGTGACGCCCTCGTCGCCGACCAGCCGGGCGACGTCGTCGAACGCGGTGGCGGTGAAGTCCTCACCCAGCCGCAGGACGCGCGCCGCGCCCAGGTCGGCCGTCGCGAGGAACGCCTCGGCGTCGGTGTCCGGGTCGACCAGCGCCAGCACGGACGCGCCCGCGGGCACGCCGTTCCGCGGCAACGCGGGCGTGGGCTGGAACTCGACGTCGTGCGTCACCGGGTGGCGCTCGTCGTTGGTGGCCAACGACAACTGGTCCCGCCAGGTGTCCGGGAACTCCATCCACGCCAGGGTCTCGTCGAACGCGTAGCCGGGGAGCCGGACGATCCGCGGCGCGCGGTCCGCGGGCCGGGAGCTGTCGACCGGGCCGCCGGACAGGTACGCCTTCGCCTGCGCGGCCAGCGGGCCGGTGATCGGCCGCTGCCCGTTGACCAGCAGCTCGGCCAGACCGCGGCGGAGACCGTCCACATCGGACGCCAGGACGGCGACGCGGTGCCGGTGCGAGCTGCGGGACACCCTGGTGGTGTAGGCGATGTCGGCGATGTCGGCGTCCGCCAGCCCACCGCCGTCGATGAACCGCAGGTAGCGCTCCACCAGCCACGTCAACGAGCGCGGGGTGGCGGCGGACAGCGTGACCAGCACCTCGCCCTCCGACGGCGGCTGCTCGGCGGGGGAGTCGTACTCCTCCAGCACGGCGTGCGCGTTGGTGCCGCCGAGCCCGAACGCGCTGACGCCGCAGCGGCGTGGGCCCTCGGACTCCCACGGGCTCAACGTCCGGGGCAGGTACAGCGGCCCGGACTCGAAGTCCAGCTTCGGGTTGGCGGTGGCGAAGTTGGCCTGCGGCGGGATCATCCTGTTGCGCAGCACGGCGACGGCCTTGATCAGCCCGATCACGCCCGAGCCCTCGAACAGGTGCCCCACATTGGCCTTGACTGTGCCCACCGCGCAGAAACCGCGGTCGTCGGTGTGCTTGGCGAACGCCCGCTTCATGCCCTCGTGCTCGATCGGGTCGCCGACGCGGGTGGCCGTGCCGTGCGCCTCGAAGTAGCCGATGCTGCGCGGGTCCACGTCGGCGTCGCGCCACGCGGCGAGCAGCAGGTCGGCCTGCGAGTCGGAGTCGGGGTTGGTGATGCCCTCGGTGTTGCCGTCGTGGTTGACCGCGCTGCCCTTGAGGACCGCGTAGACCTGGTCGCCGTCGGCGAGCGCCTGCTCCATCCGCTTGAGCACGACCGCGCCCGAGCCCTCGCCGAACCCGGTGCCGTCCGCTGCCTCGTCGAACGTCCGCGTGACGCCGTCGGAGGACTCGATGCCGATGTTGGAGTGCGGGTGCTTGACCGGCGCGAACACGATCCGCGCGCCGCCGACCACGGCCATGTCGCAGTCGCCCATCAGCAGCGCGTTCTTGGCCTGGTGCACCGCGACCAGCGTCGCCGAGCACGCCGTGTCCACGACGAGGCTGGGGCCGCGCAGGTCCAGCAGGTGCGACAGCCGGTTCGCCAGCATCGTCGGGATGTTCCCGGTGATCGCCTGCTGGCCCACGGTCGGGTCGATGCGGCAGATGTAGTCCAGGTACGTCGAACCGGGGTTGACGGCGAAGCCGACGAACACGCCGGTCCTGCTGCCGCGCAAGCGGTCCACGGAGTAGCCCGCGTCCTCGAACGCCAGGAACATCGCCCGCATGACCATCCGGTGGTGCGGGTCGGTCAGCGTCGCCTGCCGCGGGTTCATCCCGAACGCGGCGTAGTCGAACGTGTCGACCTCGTCCAGGAACGACCCGTTGTGGTAGTCGATGTCGGGCTCGTTCAACGGGTCGATGCTGGTGGCCCGCAGGTAGTGGATGTACTGCTCCAGCTTGCGCCGCCGGTCCTCCGGGAACGGGCGGACGTTGCTCGCCCCCGTGCTGATGATCCGCCAGAACGCGTCGAGGTCGCGGGCTCCCGCCCCTCCGACCGCCCCGCCGACGATCGCGATGTCCGTGTTCATAACACCCTTCCTCAGGCGATCTTGGAGACGAGCGAGCTCAGGGTCTTGCCGTTGACCTCGTCGAACGCGGTCACGCCCAGCGCGCGCAGGGTCTTGACGGCCCGCACCCACTCCACCGGCGACGACAGCTGGCGGGCCAGCAGGTCCGGGCCCTCGAACGCGTCGCCGGTGACGCTGGAGACCACGGGCACGCGGGCCGGTCGGAACTCGAACCCGGCCAGCACCTCGCGGAACCGCGCCTCGGCGGGCGCCATCAGCGGGGTGTGGAACGGGCCGCTCACGTTGATCGGCACGACCCGCGCGCCGGGCAGCGCGGCGACGGCCTTCGCCGCCACCGCGACCTCCGTGCGGTCGCCCGCGATCGTGGTCTGCGTGTCGGCGTTGAGGTTGGCGATGAACACCGCCGTCAGCCCGGTCTCAATCAGCGCGCGCCGCACGAACGCCACCGGCACGCCCTGCACGGCCGACATGCCGCCGCCGGTGATCTCCGACATCAGCTCGGCCCGCCGCCGCACCAGCCGCAGCCCGTCTTCCAGGTCGAGCACGCCCGCCGCGACCAGCGCGTTGTACTCGCCCAGGCTGTGCCCGGCGACGCACTCGGGGTCGGCCTCGGCCATCCCCATCAGGGCGTTGACGAAGAACACGGCGGGCTGCGCGTAGCGGGTGTCCCGCAGCCGCCGCTCGGGGTCGCGGACGCACAGCTCCTCGATCGAGTAGCCCAGCACCTCGTCGGCGAGCGCGGTGGCGTCGGGGAAGCGGGCGAACAGCTCCGCCCCCATCCCCTTCTTCTGCACGCCCTGACCGGGGAAGAGCAGACAACGCATGGCGGTGCTCCTAACGTGCTCGGCGGGAGAACTGCTGGACGGACTCGAAGCGCACGGGGCGGGCGTCGGCGCGCAGGCACTCGCGGGTGAACCGACGCGCGGCCGGACCGGGACCGCAATCCACCACGCGCTCGATCCCGGCGTCGCCGATCGCGTGCCTGGCCGCCGGCTCCCACTCGATGGGCCGCACCAGCACCTGGTCCAGGAACTCCTGCACCAGGTCGGTCGACTGCTGGAGGTTGCGGGGCGCGTCGGTGGCGTACACCGGCACCTTCAGCGCGTCCGCGCCCGGCATCGGGCCGATGAACGCGAGGTCGTCGCGGACCCGCAGCGCGGCGGGCGCGAGGCGGGAGCTGTGGAACGGGATGGAGTTCGACAGGAACGCCCAGCTCACCCTGGCCTCGGCGAACGCGTCCTCGTGGGCGAAGTAGAAGTCGAGCAGGTCGGCGGTCGACCCGCTGAGCACCTGGACGGTGGGGGAGTTGACCAGGCTCACCGACAGCCGGTCGTAGCCGCGGACCGCGCTGCTCAGCTCGTGCCGCGACATGCCCGTCAGCGACGCCATCGGGCTCGGCGTGCGGCCCTTGCCGTCGCGCGCCAGGTACCGGCTCACCAGCTCCGGGCTGGCGACCCGCGCCTCGTCGAGCTGGTGGCCGCGCACCAGGCTCAGCGCGACGAGCTTGAGCGAGCTCGCGGCCAGCGCCAGGAACTCGTCCACCCGCCTCGCCCGCACCCCGGCCACCACGGCGGCCTGCAAGCCGATGCTGTGCCCGAGCGCCGCCACGACCCCGTCGTCCGCGCCGCGCGCGGTCGGCTGGAGGTGGCACACCTGGCACACGTGCACGCAGATCCCGGCCACGATGGAATTCCGCAGCGCGGCGACCGGGAAATCGCCGTCGAGCCATTGTTTCAGGGAGAAGTCGAACGGCAGCACCGTGCGGCGGGTTTCGTTTCCGATGTATTTCAGGACGTCGTCCAGAACGGTGAACACCGTGTGGAAGTAGGCGGTGTTCTCCGGTCGGGCGTAGAGCTCGCGGAGCGCGGCGACCAGGGTGTCGTTGGTGCCACCGAGGCCGTCGAAGAGCAGCAGAGTGCGCATGACCTCGACCTCTTCTGAAGGGCTTTGACCACGGCGACCGCGGCGGTGGGGTCGACGGCGGAACGGTTGCACACGCTAGGTCCGGCCGCGAAAAGCGACAACGCCCGCGATTGATGGGTAATGCGACGAAAGGTGGAATCACAATGGTGGCGCTGAAAACTTTCGCAACACGGACGTGGTCCGTGCGGAGTACCGCAGCGAAGGGGTGTTCGGGCAGCTCACCCGTGTGCTGAATTCCGCACGCGGCCGCGGGTGATCAAGGAAGGGACGCGCGGGCCGTCGGCTGTTCGGCGCAGACCGTTGTCCTATGCCCACCGGGCCGATCCGCGCCCGGTGACTTCGTGGTGACGAAGCCCGCTAGTCGGCCTTCGGGTTGCTCACGGCCTTGAGGTTGCCCTTCTCGTCGGCGACGCACGCGGCGGTCCTGGCGCTGGTGCTCAGGAAGTCCGTCAGGCAGCGGCCGATCTGCTCGTGGCCCTTCGCGTTGGGGTGGAACGACTCCTGCAACGCGTGCGAGGCGCGGGTCTCGTCGCGCAGGCCGTCGAAGTCGACCGTGAGCCGGGTGAACCACTCGTCGTCCGGGTTGCCGCCGCCCGTGCACGCCTCGTGCTTCGCGCCCGCCTGGGTGAGGTCGAGGTAGCGGGCACCTACGCGGTTGGCGGCGGTGTTCACGCCCTGGGCGAGGATGCCCACGCCGGTGTCGCGGACCCACGCCATGTCGGCCGTGCGCAGCGGGCAGCCCGCGAGGTTCTGCAGGTCACCGGGGACGCCGGGCGCGACGGGGGAGGCGTAGGACTGCACGACGAGCGAGTACGAGCGCTCGGTGTAGCCCTCGTCGTCCATGACCTTGCGGATGTCCCGCAACGCCTTCTCCACCTTGGGCACCATCCGGTCGACGCGGCCGCGCCAGTCGTCAGTCAGGGTCGCGGTGCAGTCCGCGCCGCGTTCGAACCACGCCTGCACGCAGCGGTTGAGGACGTCGGAGAACCGCGGGTCGTCGTTGGCCCCGACCGCGACCACGATCACGGCCACCCGGTTGACGCGGGCGATGGCGGCCAGGCGCTTGGCCTGCGACGGCTCGGTGTTCTGGAACTTGTCGGTCAAGCCGACCTGCTCGGAGTTCGCGCCCGAGCAGGACAGGTTGAACCTCCGGTCGATGCCCGCCACGGTCGTCCTGTCGATCGTCGCCTTGAGCGAGCGGTGGCACCAGTCGCCGTTCTCGCCGTCGGTGCCGGGCTCGTAGTCGCCCGCGCCCTCGCCGGACATCGTGCTGTCGCCCATCGCGACCATGGCCGTCGGCGCGTCGCGCGCGGGACCGGGGGGAGCCGCGAAGCGGTGGTCGCTCACGACCGTGAGCACGGCGAGCAGCGGTATCACCACGAGGAGTGCCAGCGAGCGGCGCGCGAGGGGGTGCATCGGGCACTACTGTACGGAAATCCGGCCCTCGTCGAGGACCAGAGTCCGGTCCGCCGCCCGGTGCACCAGGTCGTGGTGGGTGGCGATCAGCACGGCCGCCCCGGCGTCCGCCGCCCGGCGCAGCAGCCGCACGGCCGCGGGCGCGCTGCGGTGGTCCAGGTGCGCGGTCGGCTCGTCGGCGAGCAGCACGGTCGGCCCGGCGATGACGGCCCGCGCCAGCGCGGCGCGCTGCTGCTGGCCGAACGACACCTCGGCCGGGTACCGGTCGCCCAGCCCGTCGACGCCCAGTTCGGCCATCAGCTCGTCCACGGCGTCGCCGACCGGTTCGCCGCGGCGGTCCGGGTCAAGGCGCAGCGGCAGCGCGATGTTCTCCGCCAGCGTCAGCTCGCCCGCGAGGCCGAGCGCCTGCGGCAGCACCGCGCACAGCCGCCAGCTCGGCGGGGAGGTGAGCGACCGCCCGCACACCTCGATCACGCCCTTGTCCGGCTGGTCGAACCCGCACAGCAGCGTGATGAGGGCGCTCTTGCCCGACCCGGACGGCCCGGACAGCGTGACCAGCTCGCCCGGCTCCACGGCCAGGTCGACGCCCCGCAGCACGTGCACCGCGCCGCTCGGGTGGTCGAACGACCGGTGCACGTCCGTCGCGCGCAAGCTCATGCGAGCACCCCGTCCCGCAGCGTGAAGCAGGTGTCCGCCAACGCGATCAGCCTCGGGTCGTGCGACGCGACCACGACCGGGATGCCGCGGCGGGACAGGTCCACCAGCGTCTCCAGGACGAGGTCCGCCGACGCCGTGTCGAGCTGCGAGGTCGGCTCGTCGGCCAGCACCACGGTCGCGCCGCGCGCGAGCGCGCACCCGAACGCCAGTCGCTGCTGCTGGCCGCCGGACAGCGCGGTCACCTTCCAGTCCGCGGTGCCGGGCAGGCCCAGCTGGTCGAGCACCTCGTCCACCTGTTCGGGTTTGCCCGCGGCCTGGGCGGCGGCCCGCAGGTTGTCGCCGACGGACAGGTGGCCGATCAGGTTGTCGCCGGGGTTCTGGAACACCAGCGCCACGTCCGTGCGCCGCAACGCCCGCCGCGCCTTGTTCGGCAGCCGGGCCGTACCGACGCCGCGCAGTTCGACGTTGCCGAGCGTCGGGCGCTCCACCAGGCTCAGCACCCGCAGCAACGTCGACTTGCCCGACCCCGACGGCCCGGCCAGCACGGTGATGCCGGTCGACGGCACGTCCAGGCTCACGTCGGACACGGCCGTCACCGTCCCGCCGGGCGTGCGGTACTCCACGCCCACCTCGACCAGTCGCAGCACGTGCTCAGCCACGGATCAGCTCCCCGATCCGGGCGGCCCGCGCGGACCGCAGCGCGATCCACGCCGCCGCCAGCACGACCAGCGCGCTGCCGACCGCCGTGGTCACCAGCAGGGGCACCACGTTCGGCAGTTCCGGCGACGGCGTGAGCCGGGGCGCGGGGTCCAGCCGCGGCACGGCGACCCCCGTGCTCAGCGCGCTCGCCGCGCTGCCGACCACGACCGCGAACGCCGCCACGGCCCCGAGTTCCATCAGGTGGCTCGACAGCAGCGTCGCCGGACTCATGCCCATCCGGGTGCTCAGCGCGCCCGCGACGGCGTTCTGCCGCCTGCGGACCTCGATCGCGAGCAGCAGCGCGATGGCAGCGACGATCGCCAGCACCCCGCCGATCGCCGTGACGAACGCGAACGTCCACTGGATCGTCAGGAACGGCAGCCCGGAGATCGCCTTCGCGCGTTCCTGCACGCCGGTGTAGTCGATGCCCGCCGCGCGCAGCGGCGCGGTCAGGTCGGCCGCGGACTTCGTGGACCACAGGTACCAGGAGCCGACGCCGTCGACGGTCGTGACCTCGGCGCGCGGCACCACGTACCCGGCGTCGCCGACCTTCGGGAACGAGTCCAGGTGCGGTTCCGGGTTCAGCGGCGGCAGGCCGGGGAGCTGGACCTCGCGGCGCGGGGCCGTGCCGACCCGCACCGGCGCGGCGATCAGGGCCCGCAGCTCGTCAGGGTCCGCCGTGCCGAGGAACGCGCCGTCGGTGAACGTCGCAGGGTCGACGATCACGGCGGTGCGCTCGTACTGCGTGCTCACGCCGACGACCGTGGTCGAGCCGCGCAGCTCGGCGGGCAGCTCGCGCTTGCCGGTGACCAGGTCCGTGCCGATCTGCACGACGCTGTTCGCCCCCGTGTACAGGCCGGACTTCTCGTCCAGCGACGTCTTCTGGGCGCTGGAGATGCTGGAGCCGACGGCCATCGTGCCGATCGCCAGCACCCCGACGAGCAGCACGCCGGTCACCGGTCCGGCGCTCGCGGCGAGCCTGCGGATCGCGATCTGCGCGGCGGGCCGGTGCCACAGCGACGTGCGGTGCGACAGCCGCAGCAGCACCCGCAGCACCCTGGCCGCGAGCAGCGCCGTGGTCAGCACGACCAGCAGCGGGAACGCGAGCGCGGCGGCGTCGATCCGGGGCAGGCCGCCGATCTTCAGCGGCGAGGACAGGCCGCCCTCGCGCAGCCGCTGCCAGGCGAGGAACGCCAGCGCGGCGGTCGCGAGTTCCCACGGGATCGCGGCGAACACCTTGCGCGCCTTGCCGTTCACGACCGGCGCCTGGAACATCCGGTGGACGCGGAGCGCGGCCACGACGACCGTGACGGCGAGGCTCGCGGCGACCACGCAGGCGACGGCGAGCGCCGCGAGGGGCAGCGCGCCGGGTTCGAGCGCGGTCGACGGCGCGTAGACGGGCAGCAGCAGCCGGGCCGTGCCGAGCCCCGCGAGACCGCCCAGCAGCAGCGGCAGCCCCAGTTCCAGCACCGCCCGCCCGCCGAGCGCCCACGGCCCGGACCCGCGGCACCACAGCATCCGCAGCTCGGTCTGGCGGCGCTGCGCCCAGCCGGTGGTGACGGTGCCGACGCCCGCGAGGCCGATCAGCAGGCTGATGAGGGTCAGCGGCAGGATCGCCGCGCGCACGTTGCCCGCGGTGTCGCGCGCGTTCTCCACCGGCAGCGGCAACACCACGTTGTGCCGCCAGGTGATGGCGGGCGTCTTGGCGTCGATCCGGTCCAGCAGCGCGTTGCCGTCCGCCAGCAGGGCCTCGGCCTCGCTCGCGGTGCGCGGCCGGTCGACCGGGAAGCGGACCGACATCGCCAGCCCCTGCCCGGTGACCTCCGGCGGCAGGGCGTCGAACGCGGCCTGGCTGGGCAGCCACACCACGGCGCTGGTGACGTCCTTGCGGACGATCTTGTTCGGGATGACCTGCTGGCGCTCGGTGCACCACCACTGGTCGATCGGGTCGCTGACGTCGGCGTAGATCGCGGTCACCGGGGGCAGCCGCCCGCCCATCCCGCGCTCGCCCAGCCGCAGGTCCGTGGTGTCGGCGACGCTGCGCGGGACCCACAGGCCGTCGCGCGAGCCGCCCTCGAGCACCTGGACGTGGTCGAACGCCCCCTCGCGGTAGCCGAACTTGGCGAACGTCGGCTTGCCGCCGAAGTCCGCGCGCACGATGGCGGTGTAGCTGGCGGCGAGCACGGGCCGCGACCCCGCCTCGGCCTTGATCGCGGTGATCGCGGGCGTGGCCAGTTCCGGGCGCACGCCGCCCTTCGCGTCCAGGCCCGGATGCAGCAGCTGGTCGCAGAGCCGGTCCTCCTGGTAGGCGACGGCGGCGCTGCCGGAGGCGGACGAGTGCAGCACGGCGGCGGCCACCACGAAGCTCAGCAGCAGCGCCGTCACCACGCTGACCAGCAGGGTCAGCGGGTTCGACAGCGCGGCTCGGGGTGCGGCACGCCACGGGATCTGCACCTCCGCACCCTATACATCGGATGTTCGCCGGGAGGCGTTTCGACCCCGAACCTTGACAGTTGGTGGATGGTCTAGTCCAATTCTGGCAGGACCACCTGGAGGCCGCCACCACTAGGAGGACGAATGTCACGAGTGCTGGCCGCCAAGGTGGCGGCGGTGGTGACGTTGACGCTCGGCGCGGTGCTGGTGAGCCTCGCGCCCGCCTACGCCGCGGGTGTCACGGCCACCTTCACCAAGACGTCGAGCTGGGAGACCGGGTACACCGCCCAGTTCGCCGTCAAGAACGACACCAGCACGGCGGTGACGAGCTGGAAGGTCGAGTTCGACCTGCCCTCCGGCACGACCGTCGGCGCGTACTGGGACTCGTTGCAGACCAACGCCTCCGGTCACTACACGTTCACCAACCGCGACTACAACGGCACCGTCGCGCCCGGCGCCACGGTCACGTTCGGCTTCAACGCCTCGGGCACCGCGAGCCCCGCCAACTGCAAGATCAACGGCGCGGCCTGCACCGGCGGCACGACCCCGCCGACCACCACCAGCTCCACGACCACCACGACGACAACGACCACGACGACGACCACCACGACCACGTCGCAGCCGCCGGTGACCGGCCTGCCCAAGCGGGTGCTCGTCGGCTACCTGCACGCCAGCTTCGCCAACGGGTCCGGCTACATCCGGATGAAGGACGTCTCCGACGACTGGGACATCATCAACCTGTCCTTCGCCGAGCCGACGTCGGCGACCTCCGGCCAGCTGAGGTTCAGCCAGTGCCCGGTGGCCGAGTGCCCGAACGTCGAGTCCGAGGCCGAGTTCATCGCGGGCATCCGCGCGAAGCAGGCCGCGGGCAAGAAGGTCCTGATCTCCGTCGGCGGCGCCAACGGCCAGGTCCAGCTCGCCACCACGGCCGCGCGCGACGCGTTCGTCAGCTCCGCGTCCGCGATCATCGACAAGTACGGCCTGGACGGCATCGACATCGACTTCGAGGGCCACTCGCTGTCGCTGGACTCCGGTGACACCGACTTCCGCAGCCCGACCACGCCGGTGATCGTGAACCTGATCTCCGCGCTGAAGTCGCTGAAGTCCCGCTACGGCACCAAGTTCGTGCTCACGATGGCGCCCGAGACGTTCTTCGTGCAGGTGGGCTACCAGTTCTACGGCGGCCAAGGCGGGGCGGACAGCCGCACCGGCGCGTACCTGCCGGTCATCCACGCCCTGCGCGACTCGCTGACCCTGCTGCACGTCCAGGACTACAACTCCGGCCCCGTCACGGGCCTGGACAACCAGTACCACTTCATGGGTGGCGCGGACTTCCACGTCGCCATGACCGACATGGTCCTCGCGGGATTCCCGGTGCGCGGCGACGCGAGCAAGTTCTTCCCCGGCCTGCGGCAGGACCAGGTCGCCATCGGCCTGCCCGCGAGCATCAACGCCGGCAACGGGTTCACCTCCGTCGCCGACACCCACACCGCGCTGGACTGCCTGATGAAGGGCACCAACTGCGGCTCCTACAAGCCGAAGGGCGTGTACCCGAACCTGCGCGGCCTCATGACGTGGTCGGTCAACTGGGACAGGTTCAACGGCTTCGAGTTCTCCAAGGCCAACCGGGCGTACCTGCCCCGGTAGCGGCCACTGCCGGGTGGTCCCCCCACCCGGCATGGGCACGCCGGCCGGAAGGCTCCACCTTCCGGCCGGCGCTCGGGTCACGGCACGAGCGCGCGCTCCAGCAGTTCCGCCGCGTCCAGGCACGTGTCCTCGCGGTACATCCGCCCGATCAGCTGCACGCCCACCGGGAACCCGTCGGCCAGTCCCGTCGGCACCGCGACCGCGGGCACGCCGACCAGGCTGCTCACCGAGCACAGCGAGATCGCGTGCGTGTAGCGGTCGAACTCCTCGGCGTCGCGCGACTCCTGGTCCGGCTCGAACGACGGCACGGTGCTGACCGGCCCGAGCAGCAGCGGCCGGTCGTCCAGGAACTCGCCCCACGCCCGCCGGATCCCCAGCAGCACGCCGGTCAGCGCCAGGTACCCGGCCAGGTCCGTCGGCTCCCGCCTGCGCATCGACAGCTCCAGGTAGCGGCTCGCCTCCGGGCCGAGCAGGTCGCGGACCGCGGGCCAGGTGCGCGCGAACTCGGTGAGGATCAAGCCGGAGTACGCGTCCAGCGCGTCGGCCATCCGCGGCGGCACGACCTCCTCGACGTCGTAACCGCGGTCGGACAACGTGGCCGCCGCCGCCTCCAGCGCCGACCGCACCGCGGGGTCGACACCGCGGCCGCTGGGATCGACCACCAGACCCACCCGGCGGGGCACGGGCGGGCCGGTGAGCGGCACCGGCACCGCGCGCGGGTCGTGGACGTCCGCGCCCGCCAGCACCTCGTGCGCCACCCGGAGTTCGGCGACCGTGCGCGCCAGCGGCCCGTCGACCGGGATCACCTGCGCGGCGAACGAGGGGTCGTCCGCGCCGAGCCGGTGGTCGGCCGCGTACCGCCCGGTCGACGGCTTGAGCCCGCACACCCCGGTGAACGCCGCCGGGAGGCGCAGCGAGCCGCCGGAATCGTTGCCCAGCCCCAGGACGGCCATGCCGGTGGCCACCGCGACCGCGTCGCCGCCGCTGGAGCCGCCGGGCGTCTTGGCGTGGTCCCAGGGGTTCACCGTGTGGCCGTGCAGCTCGCTGGCCGTGTGCATCCCGCGCACGGTCAGCGTCGGCAGGTTCGCGTGCCCGATCGGGATCGCGCCCGCCGCCCGCAGCCGCGCGACCGGGGGAGCGTCCACCGGACGGACGTTCTCCCGGAACCGGCGCAACCCGTGCGTCGTGGCCTTCCCGGCCACGTCGAGGTTGTCCTTCACCGAGAACGGGACACCCGCCAGCGGTCCTGCTTCGCCTCCGAGCCGGTCGACCTCCCGCGCCCGCGCCAGGGCGTCCTCGGCGAACACCTCGCCCAGCGCGTTGACCACCGGGTTCACCTCGGCGATCCGCGCCAGGTGCGCCTCGACGACCTCGACCGCGCTCATCTCGCCACGGCGCACCTCACGGCCGATAGCGCTCGCCTCCCACGGCATGGTTCCCCCCAGGTCGTCTTCAGGTCCGTATCCGACCACGGTATCGACTGGCCTCGACGAGCGATGACAACCTTGTCAGCGTGAGGGTTGGTGAGCGTGCCGGACGCCCGGTTGCCCACTGCACACGTCCGGTTCGCCTTCTGGCGAATCAGGGGTCCGCTGGACCGTTTCAGGTCCGAACCTGGGCCGGAGGCGGGCTGGGGGGCTGAGTTGGAAACTATTTATTGTCCGAATTTTTGTCTTCCTCGACTCCTTGACGTTCGTTTACCCACGGCCGAAGCTCCATGGCAACGTTGTCAGTCGTCGTCGACTCGCAGGGGAGACCCCGGATCGGCCGACGCCTGTCTTGTCGAGATCGGAGCTTCCATGGCGCAGGACCTCAACGGCGTGTCCCGGCGTTTCGTGTTGACCGCGGGCACGGGTCTGCTGGCCGGGTTCGGGCTCGCGGCGGTGCTGCCCGGCACCGCGTCGGCGGCCCCCGTGACAGCCCAGGGCGCGAAGGGCACGACGGACCTGGCCCTGTTCCGGCCGGTCCAGGTGTCGTCCACCGACTACGCGGCCACGCCCGCGGAGTTCGCCGTCGACGGCCTGGCGCAGGTCGGCGTGAAGGGCTCGGGGTGGCGGGCCGCGCAGGGCGACTCGCAGTGGATGATCGTCGACCTCCAGGGCCGCTGCCAGGTCAGCTCGGTGGTGCTGACCTTCGAGGCCCAGCCCGGTGACCAGGCGTTCGACGCCAACGGAGCCCGTGACAACACCACCGGCGCGGAGATCCAGTCCAGCTACGCCGTGGTGCTCCAGCTCGACGTCTCCACCGACGGCAAGTCGTGGCGCACGGTCTACGGCACCGACTCCGGCGCGGGCGGCGTGCTCACGATCCCGCTGGACCCCGCCGTCACCGCCCGCTGGGTGCGGTTCTCGGCGTCCCGCCGTTCCACGACCAACCCGGTGGGCCTCAACGGTTTCCAGGTGTACGGCACCAGCAAGGACAGCCGTCCGGCCGCGCGCGGCTGGACCACGTGGCCGGTCCGGCAGCGGGACACCCCGCCCGCGCTGGAGGTCGCGGCCGACGGGACCGTGCCGCTGGAGTCCGGCTGGGTCCTCACGATGGACGACTGGGCCCCGAGCACCGACGGCGCGGTGCTGTCCGGCCCGACCGTGGACACCCGCTCGTGGCTGCCCGCGACCGTGCCCGGCACGGTCCTGGCGTCGCTGGTCGAGCAGGGCCAGCTGCCGGACCCGGTCAAGGGCCTGAACAACCTGCACGTCCCGGAGGCGCTGTCGCGGCACTCGTGGTGGTACCGGCGCTCGTTCGCCGTGCCGCGCAAGCTCGACACCGGCGCGGGCAAGCGGGTGTGGCTGGAGTTCGACGGCGTGAACCACAAGGCCGACATCTGGCTCAACGGCACGAACGTCGGCACGCTCACCCACCCGTTCGGCCGCACGTCGCTCGACGTGACCGCCGTGCTGCGCAAGTCCGGCGACCAGGCGCTCGCGGTCGGGATCAGCCCCATGCCGTTCCCTGGCAGCCCCGGCGACAAGGGCCCGGCGGGCCAGTCGTGGGTGAGCGCGAACAGCACCATGTTCAAGAACTCGCCGACCTACCTCGCCGTCTCCGGCTGGGACTGGATGCCCGCCGTGCGCGACCGCGCCTCCGGCATCTGGAACCACGTGCGGCTGCGCTCCACCGGCGACGCGGTGCTCGGCGACGCCCGGATCGACTCGAAGCTGCCGAAGCTGCCCGACACCTCCAGCGCCGAGGTCACCATCACGGTCCCCGTCCGCAACGCCGCCACCACCTCCCAGAACGTGAAGGTCACCGCGGCGTTCAGCGGCGTGACCGTTTCGAAGACCATCACCGTCGCCGCGGGCCAGCAGACGGACGTCGTGTTCGCGCCCTCGGAGTTCGCCCAGCTTCGGTTGTCGAAGCCGAAGCTGTGGTGGCCCAACGGGTACGGCGACGCCACCCTGCACGACCTGACGCTGACCGCCGAGATCGGCAGGACCGTCAGCGACCGCCGCACGATCAAGATCGGCATCCGGCAGCTCGGGTACGAGTTCGACCTGCCGATCGTCCACGAGGACGGCGCGGCCCCGCAGACCGTGAACTTCCCCCGGCAGACGGCCAAGTTCCTGCGCGTGCAGACGGGCAAGCGCGCGACCAGCTGGGGCATCTCGCTGTTCTCCCTGTCGGTCGTCGACAGCGCTTCCCCCGGCACTGACCTGGCCAGGGGCAAGACCGCGACCGCGTCCTCGCAGGACGCCGACTGGGGCGCGCCGGGCAACGTCGTGGACGGCGACCCCAAGACCCGGTGGGCCTCCGTCTACGAGGACAACCAGTGGATCCAGGTCGACCTCGGCTCCGCCGTGGCGTTCGACCGGCTCTTCCTGTTGTGGGAAACGGCCTACGCCAAGGACTTCAAGGTCCAGGTGTCGCAGGACGGTCAGCAGTGGACCGACGTGGTGTCGGTCGACAACTCGCCGAAGCCGCTGGCGATCATCGTCAACGGCGTGAAGGTGTTCATCCGCGGCGGCAGCTGGGGCTGGGACGAACTGCTGCGCCGCATGCCCGAGTCGCGGGTGGACAACGTCGTCGCGATGCACCGGGACATGAACTTCACCATGATCCGCAACTGGGTCGGGTCGTCCTACCGCGAGGAGCTGTTCGCGGCGTGCGACAAGCACGGAATCCTGCTGTGGAACGAGTTCTGGGACGGCTGGTCCGCCGACCCCGGCAACCACGAGGTCTACCTCGCGCAGGCGAAGGACACCGTGCTGCGCTACCGCTCGCACGCGTGCGTCACCGTCTGGTTCGGCTGCAACGAGGGCAACCCGCCCGCCGACATCGACCGGGCGCTGCGCGAGATCGTCACGACGAACACCGACACGCTGTACCAGGGCAACTCGGCTGGCGGCGTCATCACCGGCGACGGTCCGTACCGCTGGCTTGACCCGCGCCAGTACTTCACCGGCGAGGCCACCGGCGGCAAAGCGGGGTTCTGGAGCGAGATCGGCCTGCCGACCGTGTCCGTGGTCGAGAGCATGCGCAACCTCGTGGGCGAGGGCAATCCCGGCTGGCCCATCGACACCGCGTGGTTCATGCACGACTGGTCCACCAACGGCAACCAGTCGCCGCAGGGCTACCTCGCCGCGATCGACGCCCGCCTCGCCCCGTCGACCAGCCTGGCCGAGTTCTGCCGCAAGGCGCAGTTCGTGAACTACGAGAGCATGCGGGCCATCTTCGAGGCGTGGAACGCCAAGCTGTGGAACGACGCCACCGGCGTGCTGCTCTGGATGTCGCACCCCGCGTGGCACAGCACCGTGTGGCAGACCTACGACTACGACCTCGACGTCAACGGCAGCTACTACGGCTCCCGCAAGGGATGCGAGTCCCGCCACGTCCAGGCGGACCTGTCGACGTGGCAGGTGATCGCGGTCAACCACACGCCGACCGCGATGGCGGGCGTGACCGTCAACGCCAAGCTGCACGGCATGGACGGCAAGGAGATCGGCACTCCCGCCCAGCAGAAGCTCGACGTGGCGGCCTCGTCGACCGCGAAGGCCTTCACCGTCCCGTTCAGTGACGACCTGCCCGCGCTGCACCTGCTGCGCCTCACGATGACCGACGCGAAGGGGTCGGTCATCTCGGAGAACACGTACTGGCGCTACCGCACCGACACCGCGATGCGCGGCCTCAACCAGCTCGCCAAAACCCAGCTCAGCACCACCGTGCGCTCGGCGGGCAAGGACGGCTACACCGCCACCATCCGCAACACGGGCAAGACCGTCGCCCCGATGATCCGCCTGTCGCTGCGGGAGAACAACGGCACGGACCGCGTGCTGCCGACGTTGTACGGCGACAACTACTTCTGGCTGCTACCAGGCGAAAGCCGCACCGTCACGGTCACCCCACGCCGCACGGTCAACCGCCCCCGCCTCCAGGTGGAGGCGTACAACGTCCCCGCGAAACTCATCTGACGGGGGAGTTACCCCGTGTGCGCCCCACCCCCTCGGTGGGGCGCACACGGAACTCGCACGGACGTCCGCCGGTGCGGCGGCGAACACCCGCACGAGCGTCTCAGACGAACGGCACCACACCGCTGAACCGCGAAGCCCACCGACCCCCGACGCCGCTGGACACCACGACTCCACACACGCCTGATCGTGGGAGCGCTCTCATGTTGCGACGCCCCAGCGCCGGAGTCAAGCCACACGCCAACCCCTGTGGTCTAAACCTGTGGACCCAGACCTCTACCTCTGGTGGTCCACCCCTTCCACAAGGCGGTCGATCGCCCGCAAACCGTTGGCAGAAAACCAAAACCGCCCACGCGACCCTTGAACCCCCGTTTTTGTCGTACCCCACCGGTAGCGTTCTTTTCGGGGGGCCCTTCACGACCGGGGGACCCCTGGGAGCCGTGTCCGACCGGGGGGCGGGGGCCGCCTCAGGACTTCACAAAGGCTTGGGACAGCGAGGCCCGAAGGTAACCGAGACAGCTAGTCGGGAGACCGGGTAGGGCTTGGTGGGTTCCGAACTCCGATAAAGGCCTCGCCTGGGCGCGCAGGGCGACCATGAACAGGTCTGACCAAGCCGGCTTGCTGAGATTTCCGGCCGGGAGCGACTGGTTCAGTGGACTCAACGAGCAGGGAGAACGCCCTGTTCGGCTGTGCCAAGGCCGGTTGGGGGTTCCGGTCGGCTTTGGCGGGAGTGTTGGGGCGTGGCCTTCCGCGGAGGCGCCTTCGTCGGACCAGGGGAAGCCGAGCCCCAGGGGTCAGGATGCCTTGTGGATGGCCTTTTCCAGGGCCGCGCGGGTCATCTTGGAGCGGCCCTTCACGCCTAGTTGGCGGGCGCGTTTGGTCAGGTCCGCTTTGGACAGGTCGGACAGGTCCGTCGAGCGGGGCTTCTTGCGGGTGCCCTCCACGCTGCGGCGCAGGGCTTCCATGAGGTCGACCACCTCGGTGGGGTCCGGGGGTTCCTCGGCGGTGATGGTCTTCTTGCCCGCCTGCTTGCGGCGGACGAGTTTCTCGACCTTCGCCGTGTACGTGTCGTGGAAGTCCTCCGGACGCCACGGGCCGCTCATCGACTCGATCAGTGCCGTCGCCATGGCCACCTCGCGGGGCTTGGCGCGGTCGCCGCTCGGCAGCTCGTCGAGCACGTCGGCGGGGTCGCGGATCTCGTCGGCGAAGAACAGGGTTTCCAGCGCCAGCAGGTCGCCGTCGGCGTGGAGGGCGGTCAGGTACTGCTTGCCGCGCATCACGAACGTGGCGATGCCCGCCTTGCCGGTCTTCGCCATCGCCTTCACCAGCAGCCGGTACGGGCGCGCGTACTCGGCCTTGGCCGGGCCCAGCCAGTAGCTCTTCTGGAAGTGGACGGGGTCGATCTCGGCCAGGTCGACGAACGTGTCGATGTCGATCGTGCGGGACCGGCCCGGCGCGATGTCGTCCAGCTCCTCCTGCTCGACCACGACGTACTCGCCGCCGCCGACGTCGTGCCCCTTCACGACGTCGGAGTAGTCGACCTCCTCGCCGGTCCGCTCGTTGATCCGCTGGTAGCGGATGCGGTCGGACGTGCCCCGCTCGAACTGGTTGAAGTGCACGGTGTGGTCGTGGGTGGCGCTGTAGAGCGCCACCGGGATCGTGACCAGCCCGAAGCTGATCGCACCGCTCCAGATCGCCCGAGCCATGGCCGCACCCTCCTGTCCTGGGAGGAGGGGGGTACCACGGCACGGCATCCGTCAACCTCACGCCGCCCGGCGGATCACCACCTGCCCCGACCCGCAGTGCGCGCACACCGTGCGCGGCACGACCCGGTCGACCAGCAGCCGCCGCGAGTCCTCGAACGTCGGTGTCGCCTTGCCCGGCACGAGCAGCGTGTCCAGCGCCTCGCGCCACCGCCGCGCCTTGGCGCGCGACCGCTCCACCGGATCGGCCAGGTGGGCTCGCGCCCGCGCCATCGTCTCCTCGCGGGCCTGCTCGCCCGCGGGCCCCAGCGGCACGGGCGCGCGCCGCTCCGTCAGCCGCGCGTTGCGCCGGTTCACCCGCCACCACTGGCCCAGCGGCACGCCCGGCACCGGCGGCTTCGCCCGCTGCCCGCCCGCGCCGGACCACGTGCGCAGCCGCGCCCGCAGGAACTCGTGCGCCTCCTGGTCACGGCCGCGGGGGCGGCCCTGCCACGACCCGTCCGGCCGGTGGTCCACGGCCGTGAGCACGGCGTCGACCGGCCAGCCGTCGCGGAACCACGGCTCCAGCACCGCGCGCGCCAGCCGACGATCCGCGTCGGTCCAGCTCGCCCGCAAGCACACGGCTTCGACAGCCGTGTCGATCTCGGAATCGGTCTCGGGGATGACACGGCCGGGCCACTGCCTGGGATCTAGCCTCACCCGCATCGCACGCTCCTCTCGGCTCGCCAACACCAAAACGAACACCTGTTCGAGATGGTGCCGGTGAGCACCGACAAAAAACGGCTCGGCGATCGGCCGAAGGGGTTCTCCTGAGGCCCTGTCAAGCCCGACACGCTGGCCGAAGGTCCCGATCTGGGCCTCTGAGCTGCGGTTATGTCACGCAGAGTCAGCGGAGGAAATTTTCCAAGATTTTTTCTGCGGAACCCCGAAGTCCTCACCTAGGGGGCGTTCCGGATGTGCCGACCCCCTCCTACCTGCCACCGTCAGCGGTAGCCGAGGAGGTGCCCGATGAAGGCGATCGTGCAGGACAGGTACGGCTCCGCCGACGTCCTGGAGTTCAAGGACGTCCCCACGCCGGTCGCGGGCCCCGGTGAGCTCCTGGTGCGGGTGCGCGCCGCCGCGGTCAACGCCTACGACTGGCACTTCATGCGCGGCGACCCCTACCTCGCCCGGCTGGCGATGGGGTTGAGCAGGCCGAAGAAGGCCATTCGCGGCCGGGACTACGCGGGTGTCGTCGAGGCCGTCGGCGACGGCGTCACCAGGTTCACCGTCGGTGACGAGGTCTACGGCGAGGTCGACGGCACGTTCGCCGAGTACGTGGCCGTCGCGGAGACCTCGGTCGGCGCGAAGCCCAAGAACCTGACGTTCGAGCAGGCCGCCGCCGTGCCGCTGGCGGGCAACACCGCCCTCATCGCCGTGCGCGACCTCGGCCAGGTCCGGCCGGGGCAGAAGGTGCTGGTCAACGGCGCGTCCGGCGGGGTCGGCACGTTCGCCGTGCAGATCGCCAAGGCCTACGGCGCGGAGGTCACGGCCGTCTGCGGCACCCGCAACCTCGACCTCGTCCGCGGCTTGGGCGCGGACCACGTCGTCGACTACCGGACCGACGACTTCGCCCGCACCGGTCACCGCTACGACGCCGTCCTCGACTTCGTGGCCAACCGCTCGCTCGCGGACTACCGCCGCGCGCTCACCCCGGCGGGCACGCTGGTCCTCGCGGGTGGCGGCGTGTCCGAGGGCGGGTCGTTGCTGGGGCCGATCGCGCTGCTGCTCAGGTCCGTGGTCCTGAAGCCGTTCGTGAGCCAGCGCGTCCTCGCCCTCACCGCGGCGAACAGCCCGGAGAACCTGGCGGCGCTCGCCGAACTCCTCGACTCCGGCAAGGTCACCCCGGTCATCGAGCGCACCTACCCCCTCGCGGACGCGGCCGACGCCATCCGCCACGTGGAGATCGAGCACGCCCGCTCGAAGGTCGTCATCACGGTGTGACGCGCGGGCGTCCCCGGCGACTGTTCGAGTGGTGGGTGCGGCCCGCCTCACCCTCGAACGGCCTGCACGCGCGAACCGCACCAGCGCGGAAGCGGCTACCGCACGTGAGTGATGCGTACGAGTCCGGTCAGGGGATCTTTGCAGTTCCCGGCCGTCGCCGCTCCGCTGTGGACGGTGGGCATTTCCCCCGTTCGACCAATCCACTCCGCGCGGAGGTCCTCCTGACGGCCCTCGCTCTCACCGTGTCCGCGGAGGTCGAACCGCAGCGACGCCACGCCTGCCTCAGCCAGGCCCTCCGCGAGGCGGGTGAAGAAGCCGCTCTCAAGGACATGGGGTTGCCTCCTGTGTTTCCGACTCCTGACGGCTTCCACACCGTGCCGCATCGCAGCAGACCATCTAGCTCGCGGGCTTCCAGCCGAGTGCCGGGCCGAGTTTCGTGGCGATGTCGGTGAGGATCTGGACGTAGTCGTCGTGGTCGAAGGTGAACGGGAGGGCGAAGGCGACCTCGTCGATCTCCTGGAACGCCACGTGCGCGTACAGGCGTTCGGCGATCTCCTCCGACGTGCCCACCAGGTCCGGGGCGAACAGGAGGCGGGCCGGGCCCTGTGGGGTGGTGGTGCGGGGGAGGCGTTGGGCGGCGTACGCGTGGTACTTCGCGCGCTGGTCCGGGGACGCGCTGTCGGTCGGGATCACCACGAGGCCCTGGGAGACGCGGGCCCGGTCGCCGTCGGGGTGGTGGGCGCGGAACGTGCGTACGTGGGACAGCTGGATCGCGGCGAAGTCCTCGGACTCCTCGGCCTTGACGACGCTGCTGGACAGGAAGTTCATGCCGTTCTCGCCCGCCCATTGCGCGGACCGCAGGCTGGCGCCGCCGTACCACATCCGCCGTCCCAGCCCCTCCGAGAACGGCTGCACGCGGTTGGAGAACACCTCGAAGCCCTCGACGCCCGCCGTGTCGGTCGCGGGCTCGCCGCGGACGAACCCCAGCAGCCGCCGGACCCGTTCGTAGCCGAAGTCCTCGACGTCGGCGGTGTCCGGGTACAGCGCGCCCTTGACCCGGTCGAAGTGCAGCGGCGGCCCGATGCTGACACCGGGGTTGAGCCGCCCGCCGGACAGCACGTCCACCGTCGCCAGGTCCTCGGCCAGCCGCAACGGGTTCTCCCAGCCCACGGGGATGACCGCCGTGCCGAGTTCGATCCGGCTGGTCCGCTGCGTCGCCGCCGCCAGCACCGCGACGGGCGAGGAGATCCCGTACTGGAGGTGCCGGTGCCGCACCCACGCGCTGTCGAACCCCAGCCGCTCGCCCAACTCGATGATCTCGAGCGTGGACTCGTGGCCCTTGCGCGGATCGGCCTCGTCGAACAGGCCGATGGTGAGGAAGCCGAGCTTCCGCAGCGGTTCCGAGGTGGAGGGCACCGGCGCTCCTTCGTCCAGGGTTTTCCCCGATTGTGGCAGGCGGCGATCATCTGGGACGGGGACGTCCACTGGTCGGGAACCGCTGGGGTGCAAGGGAACCGGGTGCTCAGCGTCCGACGTGGACTGCGGGCGTACGGTGGAGGCCGAGGACGGGAGCGCCGGATGTTCGCCACCATCGCGCCGACCGCGGCCGAGCGCACCACGCCCGTCGCGGGCGACGACCTCGTGCCGCGCCCGGACGTGGTGATGGACCGCGCCTTCACCGTGCCCGCCCCACCCGAGGCCGTGTGGCCGTGGATCGTGCAACTCGGCAAGGCCCGCGCGGGCTGGTACCTGCCCCGGACCGTCGAACGCCTGCTGCCCCGCGGCCGACGAGCGCTGCGCCACCTCGACCCCGCGTGGCAGGCGTTGGCGGTCGGCGACGTGATCCCGGACTGGGGCGGCCGCGACGCGACGTTCGAGGTGGCCCTCCTCCACGCCCCGACCACCCTCGTGCACACCTCGACCCGCGGCCGCACGAACCTGAGCTGGGCGATCACCCTGACCCCGCACGCCACCGGCACCCGCGTACACCTGCGCCTCCGCTTGGCCCCGGTCCGCCGCCCCCGGCTGATGGGCGCGCTCGGCGGCTTCCTCGACCTGGTGACCGTGGCCGGACTGGCCGCGGGCCTGCGCGAACGCGTCGGGTAGAACGCTTCACCGCCGATCACCGAGCGAGGAAGAAAACTCCTCGTCACCAAGTCCTCAACCGCTTAACCAAGATCCACGACCTCCCGCGTGTTTCCGCCGGATGGCCGGCAAATGTCGTAGTCGCGGCGCAGGATGGGCGAGTCGCCCGTGCTCACCTGGGGCGATTCCCACCCCACCGTGCTCGCAGGAAGGTCGATCCACGTGACCCAGCCGGACCCCCACCCGATCTACACCGCCCTCGTCGCGAAGCACGGCGACCCCGACGCGCCTGTGCCGCCGGAGCCCGCGGAACGCCGTCCTGAACCGCAGGAGTCGCTCCGGTCGAGATCGGAGCGGGGGGAGCACCGCGCTCGGTAAGTCCGTCCGTTCGCGGCATTGACAGGCCCTGTGACGCGGGGCACACTCCCTACGGCTGATGATTGAAACGTTTCATCACGGACCGGGAGTCGTGCGTGGACCTGCCTCCAGACCCGCCGCCGCTTGTCGTGCTCGACGGCGTCGCGAAGTCCTTCGGCGCTGTTCAGGCGCTGTCCGACGTCAGCATCGCGCTGGTCGCGGGCGAGGCGCACGCGCTGCTGGGGGAGAACGGCGCGGGCAAGTCGACGCTGATCAAGACGCTCGCGGGCGTGCACCGGCCGGACAGCGGGCGGGTGCTCGTCGACGGGGTCGAGGTCCGGTTCTCCGGGCCCGCCGACGCGAAGGCCGCCGGGATCGCGGTGATCTACCAGGAGCCGATGCTCTTCGGGGACCTGTCGATCGCCGAGAACGTCTACACCGGCCGCCAGCCGCTCAAGGCGGGCCGCCGCATCGACACCAAGGCCATGCACGCGCACACCGCCGCGCTGTTCGAGCGCCTCGGCGTGGTGCTCGACCCGGCGCGGCCCGCTCGCGGGCTGTCGATCGCCGACCAGCAGGTCGTGGAGATCGCGAAGGCCCTTTCCTTCGACGCGCGCGTGGTCGTGATGGACGAGCCGACGGCCGCCCTGTCCGCCCGTGAGGTGGAACGGCTGTTCGACGTGGTCAAGGTGCTCCGCGCGCAGGGGACCGCCGTGCTGTTCGTGTCGCACCGGCTGGACGAGGTGTTCGCGCTCTGCCAGCGGGCGACCGTGCTGCGCGACGGCAAGCACGTGTGGGACGGGCCGCTGGCGGACGAGACGCCGGACGGGCTGGTGCGCCGCATGGTCGGCCGCGAGCTGTCCGCGCTGTTCCCCAAGCAGGACACCGACGTGGGCGAGGTGCTCCTCGACGTCCGCAGGCTCACCAGGGAAGGCGTGTTCACCGACGTCTCCTTCACCGTCCGCGCCGGCGAGATCGTCGGGCTGTCCGGCCTGGTCGGGGCGGGCCGCACGGAGGTCGCCCGTGCGGTCTTCGGCATCGACGGGGTGGACGCGGGCGAGGTGTTCGTCAACGGCCGCAAGCTCAGGCTCGGCTCGCCCACGGCCGCGATGGCCGCCGGGATCGGGCTCGTGCCCGAGGACCGCCGCCAGCAGGGGCTGGTCGTGGACGCCTCGGTGGAGCGCAACGTCGCACTGGCCTCGCTCGGCCGCCTGTCCCGGTTCGGGTTGCTGTCCCGCCGCTCCGAGCAGCGGCTCGCCCAGGACTGGGCGCTCAAGCTGCGGATCAAGACCGCCCGGCTCGGCGCGCCCGCCGCGACGCTGTCCGGCGGCAACCAGCAGAAGGTCGTGCTCGCCAAGTGGCTGTCGCGGCGGCCGAGCGTGCTGATCGTCGACGAGCCCACCCGCGGCATCGACGTCGGCACGAAGGCCGAGGTGCACCGGCTGCTGTCCGAACTCGCCGGGGAGGGCGTGGCGGTGCTGATGATCTCCTCCGAGCTGCCCGAGGTGCTCGGCATGGCCGACCGCGTGCTCGTCATGCACGAGGGCAGGCTCGTCGACGACATCCCGCGCGCCGACGCGACCGAGGAACGGGTGGCGCTCGCCGCCGCGGGCCGGGTGGCGTCATGACCGTGCAAGCGCCCTCGCGCGCCCGCCGGGTCGCCGACCTGGTCGGCCGCGCCCGTGAACTCGGCATCGTCGTGGCCCTCGCGCTGGTGGTCATCCCGACCGCCTTCGTCAACCCGCGGTTCGTGGAGGCCCAGGGCATCCGCGACCTGCTGCTCAACGCCTCCGTCGTGGCCGTGCTCGCCGCCGGGCAGACGCTCGTGGTCGTCACGCGCAACGTCGACCTGTCCGTCGGCTCGGTCCTGGGGATCTCGGCGTTCCTCACCGCGCAGACCTTCGCCGACCACCCCGGCATGCCGATCGTCGTCGGGATGCTCCTGGGCGTGCTGATCGGCCTGGTCTGCGGCGCGGTCAACGGCCTGCTGGTCGCGGTCGGCCGCGTGCCCAGCCTCGTCGTCACGCTCGGCACGCTGTACGTGTTCCGCGGCGTGGACTTCGCGCTGGCGCAGGGCACGCAGATCAACGCCACCAACCTGCCGGACGAGCTGCTGGCGATGGGCAACGGCCGCCTGTTCGGCGTCCCCGTGCTGGTGCTGGTCACCCTCGCCGTCGTCGCGGCCGCCGCGCTGTACCTGCGGTCCTACCGCTCCGGCCGCGACCTCTACGCGATCGGCTCCAACCCGGAGGCCGCCGTGCTGGCGGGCATCCCCGTGCCGCGCCGGGTGTTCACCGCGTTCCTGCTGTCCGGCACGGTCGCCGGGCTGGCGGGCGCGCTGTGGGTCGCCCGCTACGGCACGGTCGACGCCGCCGCGGGCACCGGCCTGGAACTCCAGGTGGTCGCCGCGGTCGTCGTGGGCGGTGTCGCCATCTTCGGCGGCTCCGGCACGGTCGTCGGCGCGGCGCTCGGGGCGCTGCTGCTCGGCACGATCGCCAGCTGCCTGGTGGTGCTGCGCATCCCGGCGTTCTGGCAGCAGGCCATCAGCGGCGCGCTGCTGATCGGCGCCATCACCGTCGACCGCCTCCTCGCGCTGAGGCTGGCCAGGGAACTGCGTGGAAGGAGCGACCACGATGGCTGAGCGGTTCGCCCGCTGGGAGACGGCGCTGGTGGCGTTCCTGGTGCTCGTCGCCGTCGTCGGGCAGATCAGGACCGGGGGCGCGTTCCTCGACGGCGGCAACCTGTTCTACCTCGGCCTCGACATCGGCGAGATCGCGCTGATCGCGCTCCCGCTGACGCTGGTCGTGGTGTCCGGCGAGATCGACCTGTCGGTGGCCTCGGTGCTGGGCCTGTCCAGCGCCGTCATCGGCGAGCTGTGGGACGCGGGCTGGACGCTGGAGGCGATCCTGCCGACGGTGGTCGTCCTCGGGGCGGTGTGCGGGGCGGTCAACGGCTTCCTCGTCACCCGCCTGGGCCTGCCGTCCCTCGCCGTCACGATCGGCACCCTGGCCCTGTACCGGGGTCTGGCGCTGGTCGTGCTCGGCGACCGGGCCGTGGCCGACTTCCCGGCCAGCTTCACCCGGTTCGGCACCACACCGGTCCCCGGCACGTGGGTGCCGTGGCCGATCCTGCTGTGCGCGGTGCTCGCGGTCGTGTTCGCGGTCCTGTTGCACACCAGCTCGTTCGGCCGGTCGGTCTTCGCGATCGGCTCGAACGAGGAGGGAGCCCGCTTCTCCGGCATCCGGGTCAAGCGGGTCAAGTTCACGCTGTTCGTCCTGACGGGCGCGATGGCCGCGCTCGCCGGGATCGTCTACACCTTCCGCTTCTCCAGTGCCCGCGCCGACAACGGAGTCGGACTGGAACTCGCGGTCGTCGCCGCCGTGCTGCTCGGCGGCGTCTCCATCTTCGGTGGTCGCGGGACGCTGGGCGGGGTGCTCGCCGGAGTGCTCCTGCTCGGCGGTCTCCGCAACGTCCTCATCCTCGACGACGTCTCCACCGAGATCCTCACCGTCGTGACCGGGTTGCTGCTCCTGGTGAGCGTCCTCGCACCCGCGCTGACGGCCCGCGTTCGATCCTCCAGAACAGTAAGGCGGTCACCATGACCACTCGTCCACTGGTCACCACGGCGGTGCTGCTGCTGTCCGGCGCGCTCGCGCTGGCGGGGTGCAGCGGCACCAGCAAGAACAGCGCCGCGTCCGACGCGCCTGCCGCGGGCAGCACCGGCGCGGCCGATCCGAACGCGAAGATCAAGGAAGGCCTGAAGATCACCTTCCTGCCGAAGGCGGTGAACAACCCGTACTTCACCGTGGCGCAGAAGGGATCGGACGACGCCGCGTCGGCGATCAAGGCCGAGCTGAAGGCGACCGGCCCGTCGGAGGCCAGCGCCTCCTCGCAGGTCACCTACATCAACACCGCCGCGCAGCAGAAGCAGAACGCGCTGGTGCTGTCGGCCAACGACGCCAACGCCGTCGCCCCGGCGTTGAAGACCGCGCGGTCACAGGGGGTCAAGGTCGTCACGTTCGACTCCGACGCCGCTCCCGACGCCCGCGACGTGTTCGTCAACCAGGCCACCACGCAGGAGATCGCCACCATCCAGGTGAAGATGATCGCCGACGCGACCGGTGGCCAGGGCGAGATCGCGATCCTGTCGGCGACCCCCAACGCCACCAACCAGAACGCGTGGATCGAGATCATGAAGACCGAGCTGGCGAAGCCCGCCAACGCCGGCCTCAAGCTCGTGGAAACGGCGTACGGCAACGACGACGACCAGACGTCGTTCCAGAAGACGCAGGGCCTGCTCCAGGCGCACCCGAACCTCAAGGGCATCGTCTCGCCGACCACCGTCGGCGTCGCCGCGGCGGCCCGCTACCTCAGCTCCTCGGAGTACAAGGGCAAGGTCGCGCTGACCGGCCTGGGCACGCCGAACCAGATGCGCGACTACGTCAAGGACGGCACCGTCAAGTCGTTCGCGCTGTGGGACCCGAGCAAGCTCGGCTACCTCGCCGTGTACGCCGCGGGCGCGCTCGCGTCCGGCCAGATCACCGGCGCGGAGGGCGAGAAGTTCAAGGCGGGCGACCTGGGCGACTACACGATCGGCGCGAAGGGCGAACTGGTGCTCGGCCCGCCGACCGAGTTCACCAAGGACAACATCGACCAGTTCAACTTCTAGTCCTGGGAGCAGCACCATGACGGACACCACCGACCGGGTCAGGAACGCCCTGCGGGCACAGCGGATCGAGACGCCGTCGTGGGCGTACGGCAACTCGGGCACCCGCTTCAAGGTGTTCACCCAACCCGGTGTGCCGCGCACGCCGTTCGAGAAGATCGACGACGCCGCTCAGGTCCACGCCTTCACCGGCGTGGCGCCGACGGTGGCGCTGCACATCCCGTGGGACGCCGTCGACGACTACCGGGCCCTTGCCGACCACGCCGCCGAGCGCGGCGTGGCGCTGGGGGCCATCAACTCCAACGTGTTCCAGGACGACGACTACAAGCTCGGCAGCGTCACCAACCCGGACCCGCGGATCCGGCGCAAGGCGACGGACCACCTGCTGGACTGCGTGGCCATCATGGACAAGACGGGGTCGCGCGACCTCAAGCTGTGGTTCTCCGACGGGCTGAACTACCCCGGCCAGGACAACCTGGCGCGGCGGCAGGACCGGCTCGCCGAGGCCCTGCGCGAGGTCTACGACCGGCTGGGCGACGACCAGCGGATGCTGGTGGAGTACAAGCTGTTCGAGCCCGCGTTCTACGCCACCGACATCCCGGACTGGGGCACCGCGTTCGCGCACTGCGTGGAGCTCGGGCCCAAGGCGCAGGTGGTGATCGACACCGGTCACCACGCGCCGGGCACGAACATCGAGTTCATCGTGTCGTTCCTGCTGCGGCAGAAGAGGTTGGGGGCGTTCGACTTCAACTCCCGCTTCTACGCCGACGACGACCTGATGGTCGGGGCGGCCGATCCGTTCCAGCTGTTCCGGATCATGCACGAGATCGTCCGGGCGGACGCGTTGAAACCGGAGGCGGGCATCGCCTTCATGCTCGACCAGTGCCACAACATCGAGGCGAAGATCCCCGCGATCATCCGCTCGGTGCTCAACGTCCAGGAGGCCACGGCGAAGGCGCTGCTGGTCGACGTGGACGCGCTCGAGGCCGCGCAGGACTCCGGCGACGTGCTGGAGTCCAACGAGGTGCTGATGGACGCCTACAACACCGATGTGCGCCCGCTGCTCGCCGAGCTGCGGACCGACATGGGGCTCGACCCCGATCCCGTCCGGGCCTACCGCCGGTCCGGGTACGGCGATCGGATCAGCGCGGACCGCGTTGGCGGCGAACAAGCCGGGTGGGGCGCCTGAACCTCACGACGAAGGGGACTCGATGAGCGTCAACCGGCGGGACTTCTTGCTGGGCACGGCGGTAGGGGCGGGGGCGTTGGCGTTGCCGGCGGGCACGGCCGCAGCGGACGTCGACCCCGCGGGCGGGCTGCGGGTCGAGTCGACGGCGGTGGAGTACGCGGAAACCCTGCTGGGCACGGACGTCGCGAGGCCCCGGCTGTCGTGGGTGCTCGCGGCGGACGCCGTCGGCGCGCGGCAGACCGCGTACCAGGTGAGGGTCGACGGCGGCTGGGACTCCGGCAAGGTCGTGTCGGACCGCAGCGTCGGGGTCGTCTACGACGGTCCCGCGCTGCGGCCCCACACCCGGTACACCTGGCGGGTCCGGGTGTGGGACGAGCGCGGTCGCGCGTCGGCGTGGAGCGCGGCGAGGTGGTGGGAGACGGCGTTCCTCGGCACGCCGTGGACCGCCCGCTGGATCGGGGCCGCGCCACCGGTCGCGGGGCTGGCGTTCGACCCGGCGTCGTGGATCTGGTCGCCCGGCGCGACCCCGTCCGGCGCGCCGACCGGTCCGCGCTGGTTCCGGGCGGGCCTGGACGTGCCCGCGGACGTCACGCGGGCGCGGGTCATCGCCACGGCCGACGACGACTTCACCCTGTACCTCAACGGGCAGCAGGTGCTCTCCGCTCCCGAGCAGGTCGACGGGTGGAAGCTCGGCCAGTCCGCCGACGTCACGGCGCAGGTGCGGGCGGCGGGCGGTCGGGTCGTGCTGGCCGCGCTCGCGACGAACCGCGGCTCCGTGTCGGTCAACCCCGGCGGCCTGCTCGTGCGGCTGGTGGTCGACTCCGGGTCCGGGACGCGGGAACTGGTCACCGGAGCCGGGTGGAAGGTCGTCGACGCCGAGCGGAACGGGTGGCAGCAGAAGGGGTTCGACGACTCGGCGTGGGCCGCGGCGGTCGTGCTCGCGCCCTACGGGCAGGGGCCGTGGGGCCGGGGCGTCGGCCTGGTCGTGGAACCGCCCGCTCCGGTGCTGCGCAAGGAGTTCACGCTCGCCAAGCCGGTCGCGAGCGCCCGGCTGCACCTCGCCGGGCTGGCTTACTACGACGCCCGGCTCAACGGGGGCAAGGTCGGCGACCGGGTGCTCGACCCCGGTTTCACCGACTACGAGGAGACCGTCCTCTACGCCACCCACGACATCACCTCGCAGGTGGTGAAGGGCGCCAACACCCTGGACGTGACGCTGGGCCGCGGGTTCTACGGCATGACCACGCCGAACGTGTGGCGGTGGGAACAGGCGTACTGGCACGCCGAGCCCAAACTGCTGGCGCAGCTGGAGATCACCCACACCGACGGGTCGCACACCACCGTGGCCACGGACGCCGGGTGGAAGGTCTCGGACAGCCCGACGACGTCGAACTCCCTGTACGCGGGGGAGTCCTACGACGCCCGGCGCGTTCCGGGCGACTGGCGGGACGCCACGCTGCTCGACCCTCCCAAAGGGACACTGGTCGCGCAGCAGCACGAGCCGATCCGGGTGGTGGATACCGTGCGCGCCACGGCCGTCACCGAACTCCGGGCGGGGGTCTACGTCGTGGACCTCGGCCGCACCATGGCCGGGTGGTCGCGGATCACCGTCACGGCACCCGCGGGCACGGTGGTGCGGCTGGCGCACGGCGAGCGGCTCAACCCCGACGGCAGTGTGCTCAACACCAACGGCCACGTGCCCGGCCGCCACCAGATCGACGAGTACACGTGCTCCGGGCAGGGCGTGGAGACGTGGGAACCCCGCTTCTCCTACAAGGGTTTCCGCTACGTCCAGGTCACCGGGTTCCCGTACCGGCCGGGCCTGGACGACGTGGTCGGCCGGGTCGTGCACAGCGACGTGCCGGAGACCGGGACGTTCCAGTGCTCGCAGCCGTTCTTCGAGCAGCTCGACCGGGCGATGAAGCGGACGCTGCTCAACAACCTGCACGGCATCCCCACCGACACCCCGATGTACGAGAAGAACGGCTGGACCGGCGACGCGCAGCTCGGGGCGCCGGTGATGGCGTACGCGTTCGGCGTGCAGCGGTTCCTGTCCAAGTGGATCGGCGACCTCGCCGACAGCCAGACCGCGCCGGGCGCGCTGCCGGTGATCGTGCCCAGCGGCGGCTGGGGCTACCAGGAGGCCGCGCCGTCGCCGGAGTGGACGACGGTGTACCCGTTCCTGGTCCGCGAGATGTACCGGGTGTACGGCGACGAACGTCTTGCCGCCGACCACTGGCCCACGTTGGTGAAGTACCTGGACTGGGAGATCGGCCGCCTGCAAGGAGGTCTGGCCTCCACGGCGCTGGGCGACTACCTCGCGCCCGGCTACGGCGGCAACCCGCCGGAGGACACCCGGCTCACCGCGACGGCGTACCTGCACCGGGCGTTGACCGGTGTCGCCGACCTCGGCGACCTGCTGGGGCACGCCGACGTGGCGGCCCGGTACCGGGCGCAGGCGGACGCCTGCCGGGACGCGCTGAACGCGAAGTTCCTGGTGGACGGGCGTTATCGCAGCGCGCAGGACCCGGACTTCCGCCAGACGTCCCAGGCGGTCCCACTGATGTTCGGCCTCGTCCCACCGGGCCAGGTGGCGGCGGTGGTGGCGAACCTGGTGGCCGACATCCGGGCGCGCGGCGACCACCTCAACACCGGGGCGCTGGGCACGAGCGTGCTGCTGAGGGTGTTGACGCAGCAGGGTTTCCCGGACGTGGCGCACGCGCTCGCGGTGCAGCGGACCTTCCCGAGCTGGGGCTTCTGGATGGACAACGGGGCCGACACGATGTGGGAGATGTGGCCCGCCGACTCCCGGTCGCGCGACCACTACTTCCAGGGCACGGTCGTGCAGTGGCTCTACGAGAACGTGGCGGGCCTGCGTCCCGGTGACGCCGGGTACCGGACGTTCGTCGTCCGGCCCGACGCGCGGGTCGGGGTCACGTGGGCGCGCACGTCGGTGAAGACGGTTCGCGGCACGGCGTCCGCGGGCTGGTCGCTCGTCGGCACGGCCGTGCAGCTCACGGTGGAGGTGCCGGTCGGGTCGACCGCCGAGGTGCACGTCCCGGCGGTGTCGCGGGAGGCGGTGACCGCGGCGCAGGGCGCGGAGTACGTGCGAACCGAGCCCGGTTACGTCGTGCACCGGGTGTCGTTCGGGACGTGGCGGTTCACCGGACGGCAGTGAATCGTTTCAGCAGAATCGTCGCCCGACGAATAGGATCGCGCGATGGCGCCGAGCATCAAGGACGTGGCGGAACGTGCCGGGGTCTCCCTCGGCACGGTCTCCAACGTGCTCAACCGACCGGACAAGGTCTCCGAGGCCACCCGGACCGTCGTGCTCGCCGCCATCGCCGAACTGGGGTTCGTCCGCAACTCCCAGGCGGCCCAACTGCGCGCGGGCGCGAGCCGGTCGCTGGGCCTGATCGTGCTGGACCTGGCGAACCCGTTCTTCCACGACATCGCCAGGGGCATCGAGGACGTGGCCACCGAACTGGGCTACGCGCTGGTGCTGTGCAACTCCGACGAGCAGGCCTCCCGCGAGGACCGGTTCCTGCAACTGCTGGAGGAGCAGCGGGTCCGCGGCATGCTGATCACCCCGGTCGGCCCGACGTCGGAACGGCTCGACGCGCTGCGGAGCCGCGGCACGCCGACCGTGCTGGTGGACCGCCACGACCCGCGGGTCGACTGCTGCTCGGTCGCCGTGGACGACGTGGCGGGCGGTGAACTCGCGGGCGCGCACCTGCTGGAGCGCGGCCACCGCCGGATCACCTACGTCACCGGCCCGTTGTCGTTGCGGCAGTGCAAGGACCGGCTCACCGGCCTGCGCCGCGCGGTCGGCGGGGACGTGGAGGTCGACGTCGTCGAGGTGCCCGCGCTCAAGGCCCGCCACGGCTACGAGGCCGCGCGCGGGCTGTTCGACGACGGCGCCGACCCCACCGCGGTGTTCTGCGCCAACGACCTGCTGGCGCTGGGCGTGCTGCGCGCGGCCGTGAGCACCGGCCGCCGCGTGCCCGACGACATCGCGCTGCTGGGCTACGACGACATCGACTTCGCCGCCGACGCCGCCGTGCCCCTGTCGTCGGTGCGCCAGCCGACCCTCCACATAGGACGGACGGCGGCGCGGCTCCTGGTGGAGGAGTGCGACCACCCCGACTCGCACACCCACCAGCAGATCATGTTCCGGCCGGAATTGGTGGTCCGCGAGTCGACGTAGGATCGCCGCATGGACCTGTACGCGGGGATCGCCGTCACCGACGTCCCGAGGGCGCTCGCCTGGTACGAGACGCTGTTCGGCTTCCCGCCTGCGCTGGTCACCGGGGACGAGGCCGTGTGGGACCTCGCCGAGCACCGGGCGGTGTACATCCAGCACAACCCCGCACGCGCGGGCCACCTGCTGCTCAGCGTCTTCGTCGACGACCTGGAGGCGGTCGTCGCCCGGCTCGCCGAGCAGGGCGTCGAGCCCGCGAAGCGGGAGACCTACGCGGACGGCGTACGCAAGGCCACCTACGTCGACCCGGACGGCAACGAGTTCGGCTTCGGCGGCGGCCCCCTCGCCTAGGGAGCCGGGTTCAACCGGGCCGACAGCTGGAGGTCGCCCGCGGACGGGCCGACGAACAGGGTGATCGGGCCGGCGGGGGAGTGCCACGCGTGGTCGAGCGTCGACCAGCGGCGCAGCGCGTCCGGCTCGATCGGCACCCGCACCCACGCCGCCTCGCCCGCCGGGACGTGCACGGCCGCGTAGCCCACGAGCCGCCGGTCCTCGCCCTCGGCCTGGTACACCTGCACCACCTCGCGGCCCGCGCGCGGACCGGTGTTGCGGACCCGCACGCGCACGTCGAACCCGGACTCGGCGTCCACGTTGTCGCGCGCGGAAAGCCCTTCGTAGGACCAGGTCGTGTAGCCCAGGCCGTGGCCGAACCAGTACGCCGGGGCCACCGGACCGCCCGCCCACGCGCGGTAGCCGACGCGGCTGCCCTCGGTGTAGGCGAGCACCCCGTCGACCGGCGTCGTGTCCAGCACCGGCACGTCGGCCGTGCGCGCCGCCCACGTCGTCGGCAGCCGCCCGCCGGGCTCGGCGACGCCGAACAGCACGTCGGCCAAGCCGTCACCGGCTTCCTGACCGGGGAACCACGTGACGAGCACCGCGGCTACGTCCTCGCGCCACGGCAGCTCGACCGGGCCGCCCGCGTTGACCACGACGACCGTGCGCGGGTTGGCCGCGGCGACCGCGCGCACCAGCTCGTCCTGCCTGCCGGGCAGCTCCAGGGTCGTGCGGTCGAAGCCCTCGCTCTCGATCTCGTCGGTCGTGCCGACCACGACCACGGCGACGTCCGCCGTGCGCGCCAGCTCCACGGCCGCCGCCAGCTCCGCGTCCTCGTCCACCCGCGGCGGGTCGGCGGCCAGCGCCACCGCGTTGCCGGTGTCGGCCGCGAGCCGCCGCTTGGCCCGCACCAGCACCTCGCGGCCCGCCTCGACCGGCCAGGACGCCTCGCGGAACGACGGCGTCACGTGCACGTACGTCGGGTCGTCGGACTCCGGCACCACCAGCTCGTCCACGAGCACGTGCCCGTCGACCTCCAGCAGCACCTCGCCCAGCCCGATCACCGCGAACCGCCACTCGCCCGACGTCGGCGGCCGGAACAGCGCGCTGACCTCCACGAACGCCGCTTCCACGTCGACGGACGGGTCCAGGATGCGGCCGCTGAGCCGGTGCTCGGCGTGCACGACCTCGTCCTCGTCGTCCAGGTACCGCACCAGCACCCCGGCCTCGCCGGTCACCGGGTCGCTGGTGTGCTCGGGCTTCAACGGCGTCGGCCGGGTGTGCAGGAACGCGCCCGCGCGGTGCACCACCTCGGCGCGGCCCACGAGCGCGGCCCGGATGCCGTCGACCGGGGACACCACAGCGGCGGGGAAGACCCCGGCGCTGCCGCCGCCCTGCACCCGAGCGTCCACCGCGTTCGGGCCGAGCACAGCCACGCGGGTCAGCACCGCGGGGTCCAGCGGCAGCACCGAGTCGTTGCGCAGCAACACCGAACCCGCCGCCACGGCCCTGCGCAACCGGCCGCGCGACTCGTCGGGGGTGATCCGGGGCGGCGGCACCGGGGTCGCGGGCCCGAGGGCCCCGACCCGCCGCGCCAGCACCAGGATCCGCCGCAGCCGGTCGTCGATCTCCGACTCCGCGACCTCGCCGCGGAGCACGGCGTCCACCAGGGGCCTGCCGCGCAGTTCGTGCGGGCCGGGCATCGCGAGGTCCGTGGACGAGGTGACCGTGCGCACCGCGCCCCAGTCCGACACGACCACGCCGTCGAAGCCCCACTCGCCGCGCAGCGGCTCGTCCAGCAGGGGGCTGTCGGACATGGTGGTGCCGTTGACGCCGTTGTAGGCCGACATGACGACCCACGCGCCCGCGCGCACCGCGGCCTCGAACGGCGCCAGGTACACCTCGCGCAAGGTCGCCTCGTCCACGCGGGCGTCCAGCGTCAGCCGTTCGGTCTCCGACTCGTTGGCCACGTAGTGCTTGGGGCTCGCCGCGACCCCGCCGGACTGCACGCCGGTGATGTAGGCGGCGCCGATCCGCGAGGTCAGCAGCGGGTCCTCGGAGAAGCACTCGAAGTGCCTGCCGCCCAACGGGGACCGGTGCAGGTTCAGGTTCGGCGCGAGCAGCACGTCCACGCCCTTGCGCCGCGCCTCGGCGGCCAGCAGCCTGCCGAGCCCGCTCACCACGTCGGCGTCCCAGGTCGCGGCCATCGCCGTCGGCGACGGCAGGGTCAGCGCCGTGTCGCGCTCGTCCCAGCGCTCGCCCCGCACGCCCACCGGGCCGTCGGAGAACACGATCGCGCGCAGCCCGATCGACTCCTCGGCCTGCGCGCGGAAGGTCCCGCCGCCGGAGAGCAGGCGGACCTTCTCCTCCAGGGTCAGCCGGTCGACGAGCGCGTCGAGGTCGGTGCCCGTGTCGGCTCGCTGCGTGGTCGTCATGGGGCGATCACTCCTGGGGGTGATTTGGAGAGCGCTCTCCAACTGGGGTAACCCTCGCCTCTCGGTGTCGTTCGTGTCAAGGGATGCCCACTACCTGGTCTTCATGTTGGGAGCGGGAACAAATTCCCTCATTCCCGGATGGCGCGCGCGGGCATCTGGGAAGAACGCCTTGGAGAGCGCTCTCCAAGCAGGTCCCACGACCCCGTGCGGAGCACCGGTCGACGGCCTTCGGCTGCCGCGGCGACCGGTTCGTGACGTGGAGAGCGCTCTCCCACGTGCTATAAAGCCTCCATGAGCGCAGCGTCCCAGGCACGTCCTCCCACCTTGGAGGACGTGGCGCGGGTCGCGGGGGTGTCGCGGGCGACGGTGTCGCGCGTGATCAACACGACCCGCAACGTCGACCCGACCATCCAGGAAACCGTGCGGCGGGCCATCGCCAAGACGGGCTACACGCCCAACACGGCGGCCCGCTCGCTGGTCACCCGCCGCACCGGCACCATCGCCCTGGTCGTCTCGGGCGCGGGCGACTCCGGCGGCGACATCCTGGTCGACCCGTTCTTCGGCCGGGTCGCCAGCGGCATCATCAGCGCGCTGAGGCCGCGCGGCGTCTACCCGCTGCTGATGTTCGCCGACACGCCCGAGACCCGCGCGCACGTCGTGGACCACCTGCGCCAGGGCAACGCCGACGGCGCGCTCGTGGTCGCGATCCACTCGGCGGACCCGCTGCCGGGGATGCTCGTCGCGGCGGGCGTGCCCGCGGTCCTGTTCGCCCGCCCGACCCGGCCGCTGCCGATCAGCTACGTCGACCTGGCCCACCGCGAGGGCGGCAAGCTCGCCGTGGACCACCTCGTCGCCCGCGGCTGCCGCCGGATCGCGACCATCTCCGGCCCGCTGGACGTGCCCGCGAGCCAGGAGCGCCTGGCCGGGTTCCGCGAGGCGTGGGCCCGCCACGGCCACGCCGAGGCGCCGTTCGTGGAGGGCAACTTCACCCAGGACAGCGGCGAGCGCGCCATGGAACGCCTGCTGGCCGAGCACCCGGACGTCGACGGCGTCTTCGCCGCCAACGACCTGATGGCCGCGGGAGCCCTGCACGTCCTGCGCGACCACGGCCGCCGCGTCCCCGACGACGTGGCCGTGATCGGCTTCGACGACAGCAGCGCCGCCACCGCCAGCCGTCCGGCCCTGACCACGGTCCGCCAACCGGTGGAGGACATGGCCGCCGAGATGGCCCGCCTGCTGCTCGACCGGATCGGCAAGCAGGACCGCCGGGTCACGTCCGTGGTGTTCGAGCCGACCCTGGTGGTCCGCCAGTCGGCGTGACCGGTCAGTCGAGGTCGGACAGGTCGAGCACGAACCGGTAGCGGACGTCGTTGCGGCCGAGCCTTTCGAGCGCGTCCGCCACGCGGGCCGACGGCAGCACCTCGACGTCGGCGGTGACGCCGTGGGCGGCGCAGAAGTCGAGCATGGCGGCCGTCGCGGGACGGCCGCCGCTGCCCGCGGAGCTGAGCTTCTTGCGGCCGACCAGCAGGTCCATCGCGTCCACGGTCATGGAACCGAGGTAGCCGAGGTGGCTGAGGGTGCCGTCCACGGCGACCAGGCCCAGGTAGGGGCCGACGTCGTGGGCGACGGGAATGGTGTCGATCAGGACGTCGAACCGGTCGCGCGCGGCTGCCATGGCGTCCGGGTCGGTGGAGTCGACGAGGTCGTGCGCGCCGAGCCGGGCCGCGTCGGCCGCGCGGTCCGCCGACCGGCTGACCACCGAGACCTCGGCCCCCAGCGCGACGGCGAATTTGACCGCGAGGTGCCCCAGTCCGCCCAAGCCGCTCACCGCGACACGGGAGCCCGGCCCCACGCCGAGGGCCCGCAGCGGCTCCCACACGGTGATCCCGGCGCACATCAGCGGTGCCGCCGCGGCCGGGTCCAGGCCCTCGGACAGGTGGTAGGCGAACCGGTCGCGGACCACGTACTCGCGGGAGAACGCGCCCAACGTCGGCGTCCCGTCGTGCCGGTCGGTGCCGCCGTAGGTCAGCGTCGGGAACTCGCGGCAGAAGTTCTCCTGGCCCGCCGCGCAGGCGACGCACGTGCCGCAGGAGTCGACGATGTTGCCGACGGCGACGGGATCGCCGACCTGGAAGCCGGTCACGTCCGGACCGGTCTCGGTCACCACGCCGGTGAACTCGTGGCCCGGCACGAGCGGGTCGTCGCCGTGGTGCGAGCGGAGGGCGTGCAGGTCGGTGTGGCAGACGCCGCAGTGGTCCACGCGCACCGCGAGGTCGTCGCGGCGCAGGTCGCGGCGGGGGATCGACGTCCTGCGCAACTCCGTCGACCCGTGGGCCAGCCAGCCGGTGGTGCTCCTCATGGGCGCTCCTCAAACAGAACAGTCGGTTTGTTTTCGACACTAGCACCAAAAGCAAACCGAACAGTCTGTCTGTAAGCTGCGACCATGCCCGACCAGCACCTGACCGCCCGCGGCGCGGCCACCCGGCAGCGCATCGTCGACGTCGCCACCCGCGAGTTCGCCGAGCACGGCGTGGCGGGCGCCCGCGTGGAACGGATCGTCGCCGAGGCGAACACCAACAAGGCCCAGCTCTACGGCTACTTCGGCAGCAAGGAAGGCCTGTTCGAGGCGATCTTCCGCGCCTCGCTGGAACGGATCGTCAACGTCGTCCCCATCGACGCCACCGACCTGCCGGGCTGGGCCGTGCGCCTCTACGACGAGTACCTCCGCCGCCCCGACCTCATCCGCCTGGCGACCTGGTCCCGCCTGGAACGCCGCCCCGCGGGCCACCTCGTCGCCGACGCCGACCGCCTCGACACGACCAAACTGGCCGCCATCACCGACGCCCAAGCGGCGGGCCTGGTCCGCGACGGCGACCCGTTCGACCTGATGGCCCTGGTCATCGCCCTGTCCATGGCCTGGTCCCCGGTCAGCAACGTCTACGCCGCCACCGCCGACGAGCCGGACGACGTCCACGACCGACGCCGGGCCCTGCTGCGCGACACCGTCCGCCGCGCGGTCGCGCCCGACGCGTGACCGTCACGGACAGGGGAACTGGTCGGCGTTGAGCAGCAGCACGCAGTCCGGCGGACGCGTCACGTCCCGCACGTCCGGCAGCCGCAGCAGGGCGAGCGGCCGGTCCCGCCCGTCGCGGAACCGGGAGAGGTCGATGCGACCGGACGCGCCCTCGTAGCAGTTCCGGGTGGTGACGACGGGGTCCGAACAGGCGGATTCGCGCAGCTCCTGCGCGACCGCGGACCGGTGCGGGCCCGACCCGGCGGCGGCGACGGCCGCGGCGGCCTGGAGGAACACGCCCGCGCCGTCGTAGCTCAGGCCGACGCGCTCACCGATCCACACGGGCGGTTGGGCCCGGAGGATCCCGCCGAACGCGCGGCCCGCCGGGCCGTACACGTCGGCGCCGTCCAGCAGGTCCCGCAGGCCCAGGCACAACGAGGTCACGGGACGGCCGTCCTCCGGGAGGCACGACCGGTTGTTCAGGACGGTCATCGGGCCGAGCGAGACGTAGAGGATCGACTTCCCGCTGTACCTCGCCTTGGCCCGCTTCTCCCGCTGGGCCACGAAGCGCGCCACCGTGTCGTCGCCGACGACGACGGGCGGGTCGGCGCCGCACTCGTCCAGCACCCGGTCGAAGAACCGGTCGAAGTCCACCTGCCTGCCCGCGTAGAACGCGATCTGGTCCGCGCCGCAGACGGGGACGACCGTGCCGACGTCGGTCCACCGGCTGAACGCGCCGGGGTCCACGAGCTTGGCCATCTCGGCCCCGAGCGACGTCAGGTACCCGTCGCCCCGCACGTCGTCGGGCTGGTACACGGTGAGCTTCTTGCCCTCCTTGTCCGCGTGGAGCTTGACGAGCGCGGCTTCCCGCTTGTTGTCCGGGACGACCTGGAAGTAGAGCGGGGAGCGGTCGGTGAGCCCGACGCCGGTGAGCGTGGTCGCGATGACGGGGACGCCCAGGTCGCCGAGCGCCGTGATGGCCTGCTCCACCGGCTCGACGGTGCGGCTCATGCCCACCGCGCCCAGGATCGTCGGGTCCTCGGCCAGCAGGGGAGCGAGCAGGTCGACCAGCGAGCGGGCGTGCCGCATCTCGAACCCCGCGTTGGCGAGGACCACGCGGAGCAGCGGGGTGGAGTGGTCGCTGCGCCGGTTCATCTCGGCCTGGAGCAGCAACAGGCCCGTGAGCTGCTCCGTGGTGGAGTCGTCCGCGCCCAGTTGGCCGTCCGGTTTCGTGAACTCGGACAGGTAGACGACGCTGACCAGCGGCCGGGTCGTGGCCTCGGCGTGCAACCGCAGCGCCGTCTCGTTCATCTCGAACACCGCCCGCTGCGCGGCCAGCAGGCGTTCGTCGGTGCCGAAGACCTGGCCCGCGCGGTCGCTGTAGCCGACGCACTCCGTGCGGCCCCCGCTGTCGACCAGTCGGGTGCTCACCCCGATGCCGGTGCCGGGCAGGCAGTCCCCGACCCACCGGGGGACGACCCAGAACCCGGCGGGCACGAGCAGGCTCGCGACGAGGACCAGGCAGGCGAGCCGGGTGGTCACCCTGCGGATCAGCAGCGGCACCGGCTTGGGACGGGGGTGGCCCACGTCCGCCCACGCGGCCTCGTCCTGGTCGCTCGGCGGGCCGTCGTCGTCCTCCGGCATCCGGGACACGACGAACCGGGCCGTGCGGTGCATCGACTGCCGCCGCTCGGGAAGACGGCGAGCCCACCGCCCGACCTCGCTCGGCAGGCGGTAGACGGGCTCGGCGCGGTCCTCCCCGACCAGCCACCGGGGCGCCGCGTCCGCCGTCGCCACCACCAGCAGCGGATCGGGTTCGGTGGACTGGTTGCGCACGTCGTTGATCAGGCGCAGCAGTTCCCAGCCGCCGTTCTCCTCGGTCACGCCCTTGAGCACCACGAGCGCGTACGCCGTGCGCCGCCCGCGCCGGAAGCGCCACGAGCCCATGCCGTAGGCCCAGCGCAGTTCCTGGAGGAAGGCGTGCACCAGGAGCAGCTTCACCTCCTCGCGGGCCTCCTCCCTCGGGCTCGGCCCGGCCAGCCACTCGGCGAACCCGACGAAGGAACCGAAGTGGCGGGGGGCCGCGAACTGCTGGTCCACCAACCAGGACCGCTCGCGCCCGAACCACGCCCACCACCGGTAGCGGAGCGCGCGGACCACCGCGCCGGGGGAGAACTCCACGCCGCCGAGCGCGGTGACCTTGACCGGCTCGGCGTCGGTGGCGGCGGCGCGGTGCCAGGACCGCAGCACGGCGGTGGTGGCGGACCGCTCGTCACGGGTGCGGCTCGACCGGATCGGCAGCCGGGTGAGCAGGTCGACGAGGCGGAAGACGCGGAACCCGAGCCGGTGCCGGTGGCCCGACGGGGTGCGGGCCAGCCGCTCGCGCAGGACGTCGAGCAGCGGCAGCAGTCGGGGTTCGAGCCCGTCGTCCGGGTCCGGGGCCGCGGTCTTGTCGAGGTCCAGCGAGGCGTACAGCACCGCGGGCCGCTCCGCCTTGCCCAGCCGGTCGTCCAACGCCCGCACCCACGAGTCGACCTGGTCGCCGATCAGGCAGAGGATCGGCAGCGCGCGTTCCCGGCTGCGGTGCCACCGGGTTCGCTCGCTGTCGTAGGGCTTCCGGTCGTGGCGCAACGCCCTTGGCCGGTCCAGCAGGACCTGGAGCTCTCTCAGCAGCGCGTCGAGGCCGCGGAAAACGACGTCACCCACCCCAACCTCCCTCGCCGCGGCGCCGTCACGGGGCGAACGCCCGTGGAACGCTTCCACGCCGACGTGTCCGGGGTGTGCGGGCCGGGCAAGATCACCGAAATGGACCAGGAAGTCCACCCCGCCCGGAATCGGGCGGCGTCACCGGCGGCGGTCGAACCACACCGCCGCGCCGATCGCCGCCGCGCCAACGCCTTCCCACGCCGCACCGCGCAGCAACGACCGCGGCCCACGACCGGTGACGACCTGGCCGACCATGTCCGCGGCCAGCAGCAGCCGGTGCGCGACGGCCTGCGCCGGGAACAGCCGCCACCCCAGCGTCGCGCCGAGCACGTAGAGGCCGCCCTCGCTGAGCGCGGCCAGTGAACTGCTCCGCAGGATCGTGAGCGTGTGGTCGCCCGGCGCGCGGTCGGCGACCGGCTCGAAACCAGCCGCGTCCAGCGACCGGTCCGGCGCGACCACGCCGAGCACCCCGATCGCACCGCCCAGTACACCCAGCGCGGTCAGCGTCCACCTCGTGGCGCTCACAGCGCCACCTGGTGCCAGGCGAAGATCGGGACCAAGACATCGGGAAGGGGCATGAAGACCTCCGAAAACGGTAGTGGCACTGCCGTTTCACCGTACCCGCTAAAGTGGGAGTCCGGCTACCGCTTCACCGGAGGGACCTCGATGCGAGCACCCCGCAAGGACCAGGTCCGCAACCGGCAACGGCTGGTCACGGCCGCGCGCGAGGCGTTCGGCGAGCACGGCCCCGACCTCACGCTGGACGAGGTGGCCCGGCGCGCGGGCGTCGGCGCGACGACCCTCTACCGGCACTTCGACGGCAAGGAGGACCTCGTCGAGGCGGTGTTGGACGACCTGGTGGACGCGGTCCGCGAGAAGGCCGCGTTGGCCGCCGCGACCGGCGACCCGGAGCAGGCGTTCCGCGCCGCCTTCACCAGCAGCTGCGACCTGTCCGAGGCGGAGACGGCGACCTTCGCCCGGCTGGCGACCGTCAGCGGCCGGGCGGGGGAGCACGCGCAACGCCTGATCGAGAGCGTGCTGGCACCCGCCACCACGCGGTTGAGCGAGGCGGGCGGTCTGCGGGCCGGGATCACCGTCGAGGACATCGCGGCGTTCGTCCGGATGACCCTGACCGCCGACAGCGCGGCGAGCCGGGGCAAGGCCATCGACACCCTCCTCGACGGCCTGACCCGCGGTTAGCGCCCGACGGTCCGCCTGGCCGGGCCCGCCGCGCTGCGCGGCACGATCGGCACCAGGCCGATGGTGCTGAGCACGGCGACCACGCCGTTCTGGATCCGTTGGCTCGTGGAGGGGGAGTAGCCGGGGCCGCTGCACAGGCGGCCGTGGCACACCGTGGGCGCGGGACTGGTGCAGCCCGCGAGCAGCAGGACGGCGGCGGCCAGTCGAAGACGGCGCATGGGGGTCGATCCTCCGGTCGGTCGCGGAACTGCTCTAGGGTGCCCTACCGCAAGCCGAAGCGGGGGGAGTTGGCCGTGGCCGATCGAGGTCTTCGGATCGCACGGGTGGTGCTGTTCGCGCAAGCGGCGGCGTCGGCGGGGATCTGGGTCGTGCAGGTGCTCACGACGCTCAACCGGCTGAACCACGGCCAGAACGTGCCCGCGACCGTGTGGTTCGTGCTGGTGGTCAACCCGGTGATCGCGATCGCCGCCGCCGTGGCCGCGGCCTCCCTGCTCTCCCGCCCGTGGGCTCGCCCGCTGGCCATCGCCGTCGAGGTCGTCGGATGCGCGGGAGCGCTGGTCAGCGTGCTCACCGGCTTCCGGCAGGCCGGGGTCGCGATCGTCCTGGCGGTCGTCGTGATCGTGCTGGTCAGCCGGTCCGGCGTGGTTCGCCCCGCAGTGCGTTGAGACCGCCGCGGGCGTCCTCCAGCACGATCTGCTCGGCCTCGGCGGAGTCGCCCGCGCGCAGCGCGAGGACCAGCGCGCGGTGGCTCGCGTAGCGGTCCTGGCCGAACTCCTTGTCCGCGGCGACGCGCTCCAGCAGGCGCGCCCGGCGCTCGGCGGGGGAGAACACCCTGGTCTGCTCCAGCAGCCGGACCAGGACCGCGTTGGCGGCGCACGCGTTCACGCCCTCGTTGAACCGCCACATGGCGTCGAGCAGCGCGTCGAGGTGCTTGTCGATCGGCTTGCCGTCGTCGTGCCGCTTCCGGATCACGATGTGCAGGTCGTCGGCCTCGTCGAGGACCGCGTCGAGCCGGTCGAGCTGCTCCGGGGTGGCGTGCCGGGCGGCGAAGCGGGCCACGAGGCCGCGCAGGCCGATCTCGACCTCGGCGAGGTCCTGCCGCGCGGTGTCCCCGATCGTGGCCACGACGACCGTGCGCGGCCCGGTGCGCTCGATGAGCCCGTCCTGCTCCAGCCGCCGGAGGGCCTCGCGCACCGGCGTGGGGCTGACCGACAGCCGTTCGGCGAGCCCGCGTTCGGTGATCTTCTCGCCGGGGCGTAGCTCGCCGGACCCGATGGCGTCGCGGACCGCGCGGTACGAGCGGTCGGCCAGCGTGTCGTTGGTGAGCGTGCTCAGGGTGTCGCGGGACATGCCGCCACTTTAGGGCACGTGCGATGGGCTAGTAGTTAAGAGACTTTTGACAATCTTGCTATAGCAAAACTAGGGTGGTCTGGGTCACTACGACTCCACCGAAGGACTCGCGCATGACGACGGTCAGCACACCCGTGACCCGCGGGATCACGTTCTACTGCGCTCTCGCGGTGTTCGCCCAGGAGTCGATGTGGTCGTTCTACGACACCCAGGTCCCGCCGCTGCTGCGCGAACACGTCGGCAGCGCCGCGGTCGTGGGCCTGCTGATGGGCATGGACAACCTGCTCGGCGTCTTCGTCCAGCCGTGGATGGGCAACCGGTCCGACAACACCCGCACCCGGTGGGGCCGTCGGATGCCGTACATCGCCGTGGTGATGCCCGCGTCGGCCCTGCTGTTCCTGCTCATCCCGCTCGCGTGGTCGTTCGCTTCGCTGGTCGTGGTGATGTTCCTGTTCGCCTTGGTGGGCAACAGCTTCAAGCCCGTCGTCGAGTCGCTGATGCCCGACTTCATCGAGCCCGAACGCCGCAGTCGCGGCAACGCGGCGGTGAAGACCGCCTCCGGCCTCACCACTGTCACGACCGCGGTCCTCAGCGTGCTGCTGGTCGACGACCACCCGACGCTCGCGTTCGCCGTCCCGTCCGCGATCGCGTTCCTCGCGGTGGCCGTGCTGGTGTGGCGGGTGCGCGACAACCGGTCGCAGGCGTACCGAACAGCGCTCGTGGAGGACGCCGCCGACCGCCCCGATGCCCCCAAAGGCGTGCCCATGCGTGCCGTCGTGGTCGGCATCCTCCGCGACCACGACCGCAGTCGGCTGCTCCTGCTCGCGTCGGTGCTCCTCTTCGGCGGCGCCTATGCCGCGTCACGCGCGCTGATGACGCCGTACGGCATGGAAACCCTCGGCCTGTCCCGCGGCGACGCGGGCGGCCTCGCGCTCCCCGCGGGCGTGGCGTTCCTGGTCGCCGCCTACCCCGCCGCGTTGCTGGCGGAACGCCTCGGCCGACTGCGCACGATGGCGCTCGGCATGGCGGTCTTCGCCACCGGGATGCTCGCGGCCACGGCCGTGCCGACGGCCACCGCCACCACGATCGCCCTGGCACTGGCGGGCGTCGGCGCGTCCGGCTTCATCATCAACGCCGCCGTGGTCCTGTGGAACCTCGCCCCGTCCGTCCGCGTGATCGGCACCTACACCGGCCTGTACACCGTGACCTGGCAACTCGGCGGCCTGGTCGGCCCCACCGTCGTCGGCGGCATGGTCGACGTCACCGGCTGGCGCTTCCTGCTCCTCGACATCGCCGTGCTCACCGCACTGGCGGCCGCCGCGGTCCTGCGCGTCCGCGTCCTGGCCCGCCGCCTGCCCGCGGGCGTGGGCAAGGTGCTGTAGGCCGCGTGAGGCATTATGCTATAGCAAAACTCATCAACAAAGCATCGGAGAACGCATGAGCAAGCCGGACGAAGTGCGGGTCCTGGTGCCCTCGGGGATGTTGGGCGCCGGGTTCGACGTGGCCGCGGTCGAGCGCGGGCTCGTGTTGGGGGCCGACGTCATCGCCGTCGACGGCGGGTCGACGGACTCGGGGCCGTACTACCTGGGCTCGGGGAAGCCGAAGACCGCTGCCGCCGCCGTGGCCCGTGACCTGCGGATCCTGCTCGGCGCGGCCGCGCGCGCCCGGATTCCGCTCATCGTCGGCTCGTGCGGCACGAGCGGGACCGACTCCGGGGTCGACTGGGTCGCGGGGATCGTCGACGGCATCCTCGTCGAGGACGGGCTGGACCTCGCGGTCGCGACGATCCACGCCGAGCAGACCGCCGCGACCCTCGTGGAGCACCTCGACGCCGGGCGCGTCCACCCGCTCGCGCCGATGGGGGAGTTGCGCGCCGCGACGCTGGAGGCCTGCACGCACGTCGTCGCGATGATGGGCCACGAACCCATCGTCGCCGCGCTCCAGGACGGAGCCGACGTCGTCCTCGCCGGCCGCGCCACGGACACCGCCGTCGCCGCCGCGTACCCGTTGATGATGGGGATGCCCGCCGGGCCGACCTGGCACGCGGCGAAGATCGTCGAGTGCGGCGGCCAGTGCACGACCAACCCGCGCTCCGGCAGCGTGTTCGCCACGATCGACCGCACCGGGTTCGTGATCGAGTCGCTCGACGAGTCCGTGTCCTGCACCCCGCACTCGGTGGCCGCGCACATGCTCTACGAGACGGCCGACCCGTTCCGGATGCGCGAACCAGCGGGCACGCTCGACGTCACCGACGCCGTCTACACCGCGCTGGACGACCGTCGCGTTCGCGTCGAGGGCTCGCGGTTCGAGCTCGCCGACCAGCACACCGTGAAGCTGGAGGGCGCGCGGATCACCGGCTACGAGACGATGTCGTTCTCCGCGATCCGCGACCCCCTGATCCTCAAGGACGTCGACGGCTGGGCCGAGTTCCTCCGCCAGGTCCTCACCGCGCGGGTGAGCCAGACCCTCGGCCTCGCCCCCGCCGACTACGCCTTCGACATCCGGCTCTACGGCCACAACGCCGTCCTCGGCCACCTCGACCCCGCGACCACGCCTCCGCGCGAGGTCGGCGTGATGCTGCTCGTCCAGGCCGCCGACCAGGAGACGGCCACCGCCGTCGCGAAGGTCGCCAACCCGCTGATGCTGCACCTGCCCGCCACGGACATGGCGTACCTGCCGAGCCTCGCGTTCGCCACGTCCCCCGCGGAGACCGAGCGCGGCGCGGCGTACGAGTTCGTCCTGAACCACGTGGTCGACACCGAGACCCCCACGAGCATGTTCCGCACCACGATCCGGAAGGCCGCCCATGTCTGACACCACCCTCGGCGACCTCGCCCTGGAGGTCCGGTCGAAGAACGCCGGGCCCTTCTGGGTCACGGTCGAGCTGTTCCTCCGCGACGACGCCGGGTACGCGCTCGCCGCCGACCTCGTCGACGAGGCCCTCATCGCCCGCGTGTACGACGTTCCGGTCGACGGCGTGCGGGTGTTCCGCATCCCGTCGCTGCGGGTCGTGAAGGCGTCCTACCCGCGTCCGGTCAGCCAGGGCAGCCTGTTCGACCGCGACGTCCACGCGGGCCAGCACCACGTCCCGCTCGCCGTGCTCGTCCCTTAGCGCGTGTCCGCCCGCTGGTCCTGGACCCTCGCCGCCGTCACGACGGCGGCGTCCGCAGTGCTGCTCACCTGGCTCCGGGTGCCCGCCGCCCTCCTGTTCGCGGGAGTGCTCGGCGGGCTCGCGGCGGCGCTGTC